>NZ_JAEMGT010000007.1:0-30007 GCF_017655185.1 Rahnella sp. ChDrAdgB13
TGTACGGATTACCTGAGGAAGTCGGCGACGAGGGGAGCTTTTATCTAAATCCGATTTATTCAACAAAGCCGCCAAAATCATACTCCCTGGCAAGCTTTTCGAGCTTTTCTGCGGCCATGTAGGTATGCGCGACGCCGGTAGTGCAGGCGGTGATCGCGAGGATATTAATTTTTGAGGTTCCTGTTTTTAACGACATATCGCCTCCTTATTTAAGGTTTATTCGTGAATGAGTGATTACGGTTGATTTTTCTGTATTCAAGAGGCGTGCACTCGTTGATTTCTTTAAAAACCTTACAGAAATAATTGTTGTCCGTGAACCCGCTTTTCACAGAAATTTCCCGTATCTTCAGCGTGGTATTCGTCAGTAACAGCCTGGATTTAGCGATACGTGTCTGCGTAAGATATGCACTAAATTTACAGTCTGAGGATTTTGCAAAGAGCCGTGAAAGATAGCTGGGAGAGATATTAAAGAATGCGGCGACAGAATCCCGATTAACGCCACTGTCATAATTATTGTCGATATACCGTTTAACATCTTCTATCAGTGAAGAATTGGGCGTTGCAGAAGGCGAATGATTAAGCTGGTCATAAATATTATTGACCAGCGCCAGCACCAGATGAGAAAAGGTTTCCGTCGTGGAATCCTGCTCCCAGGCAAGTTCTTCGATGAGCTGAAGAATAGGTTCGCGAATATTCACACTGGCATTTTGTAAGGCAAATTTCTCGACCTCTTTGAACTGATGTCCATCCCAATTAATGATGCTAAAACCAATATCCTGCCGTGAGAATACCAGCGACAATGAAATCACCGGAGTTGACCAGTCAGGAAGATTCCAGCCATTGGCCGGAATATACGTCATGGTTCCCACTGGCTGTTCAAATTTAATAATTTTGTCAGAGCCTTTGGCCACCAACATGTTCATTACCCCTTTCACCGTAAGTTCGAGGCGAGGCAAATGCAGGCGATATGCCATTCCCGGCGGTTCAGCACGGCCGTTCGCGACGAATACCGAACTGGCATTCGCGTAAATGCTGCTGAATTCACTGAGTATCGATTGAATAAATGCGCTCATGGCGTCTCAAATCCTGCATCTGCCGGGTAACTCCTCACTATTACATAATCATTAACATAACGTTATTGTGTTTTACTCAAGCTTTACGACACGACTCACAGAAGTTCAGCGTTCGGAGGCATCAGGCCAGATAACGCTCTGCTTTACGGTGGGAAACGCGCCTGAGCGCTCAAACAATACCGAGATTCTCAGCGATTTTTACCATGATCTTATCCGCGTGCCGCACGGCCGTATTGGAACCTACGCGGACTATTTTTTTATGCGTAAAACGGTTTTCATTTTTAATGCTGACATCATTAGTCAATATAACCATATCTGCATTTTCAATATCAGAAGAATTTAATTCATTCTCCACGCCACTGGCTCCCTGGGTTTCTACTTTAATTGACCACCCCTTTTTCTGCGCAGCAGTCAATAATGCTTCCGCCGCCATATAAGTGTGCGCAACCCCTGTAGGGCATGCCGTTACAGCAATTAACAGAGTCATATTTTAAGTCCTGAAAGGATACAACGTGTAAATTACGCCTTACATACGCGACTTGTCAGCCCTGGCATATTAAAGCATTCGGCTTCATTCTGGATAACATCTTTAATTTTATTCACCACATAACGCTGTGGCTCTATACCGAAACGTGAAAGATTAGAAAACATTTTTTTCATTTCGGCGACAACATCATTTTTCTCGTAATTATAATGCCCACTAAGTTCGAGAATTTCTTTTAATAAATCCGGCTCATTGAATATCTGCTCCTCAGATTTATTTTTATGTTCATCAGTGATCCATTTTTCCCATTTGTGGCTCAGCACACAGGCTCGGGTCAGCACCGTTTTGAAATTCGACGCAGCCGGGATCAGAGATTTGGACGCGAGATCTTTCTCCACCTCATGCAGTGTCAGATACGCGCGGGTTTCCCAGGTGCCATAAGCCGGAGCTACGTTCATGGCCGTAATACCCAACCCCGGATGTTTGAGCAGAATATCATCCGGCAAATAATCACCGTTATGCTCTTTCAAGCCGACACCGTAGCGGTTACTGATGTCCGACAACTGGTTGGCCTGAACATCATTAAAATGACCGACGTTACGCGTCAGGCGTGTCAGGGTGCCCGTCTGGCCCACGATAAATAGCGGGCGTGGCAAACCGGCCACATCAAGACGCGTATTGAGTTCGATAATAAACTCTTCAAACGCTTCAATGGATGTCAGCCCACCATTGGTCTCTTCGGTTCCTACTTCATAATAAAACTGCTTAAGCCCTTTTTTCTGACGATAATCTTCACAGAACTGAATGAGTTCCACTGTGCGTTGCAGAACAATTTCGATATCAATGGCTTTGCCAACGACATACGGATCTTTCGTCGGGTCAATGTGTAGCAGATCGAAACCGGCATCCATATCCACTTCGTAAGAACGGCGCGCCAGTACCATGGCTTCACTTTCGGGAATATGATCTTTACGTTCTTTATCACGCTGCCACGGGCCTCCATGGTCGCGGCACAGGAAGTAATCGCCGTCGAAGCCCACTTTCTCCGCGACCGCTTTCAGATCGGCGGCAAAACGGAACTGATCCCAGTTATTCACGTACCCGGCACCGAACTCATCGGCATCCACCTGGTTGCGGCTGGCAATAAACATCAGGGGTAAATCTTTCTCTTTACCCAGTTCGAAACAGGCCTGAATCAGTGCAGGTGACATCGGCCCAATCCCGAGCATTGAGGATTTTTCGCCTTTAACGATGTAGTCAACATACTGCTTGAGTGTGTTTTTCATAGTTTCTCCAGTTATTAATCAATCGAAAGAAATATCGAGTTCTTTCTCTGTTTTAAACTTCGGTTTCATTAAGGTTTTCAAAACCTTGACGGCGATTGCTGTTGCGACTGAACCACAAATCACGGCGATAACATAGCCCACTGGATTGCCGATAATTGGCAGAACGATTAACCCGCCCCAGGGCGCGGCATTGGTTGCCCCAAACCACAATGAGATGATGGATCCGACGGCTCCGCCGAACATATTGGCCGGAATGACGCGCATCGGGTCAGCGGCGGCGAAGGGAATGGCGCCTTCACTGATGCCGATAAGCCCCATGACGAAAGCAGGCTTGCCCGCTTCACGCTCTTCATCATTAAAAATGCCTTTAAAGAAGAATGTCGCCAGCGCAAGGCCAAGCGGAGGCGTGCAGACCGGAACCGCGACAGCGGCCATGAGCTGTGGATTGGTGGTGATGAGCGCTACGGCAAAGAAGAAGGCGGTTTTATTGACCGGCCCGCCCATGTCGAAGGTGATCATGCATCCAAGAATAATCCCCAGAACCACAAAGGATGCACCTTGCATTCCTGCCAGCCAGATGCTCAATGATTTCATGATCCAGGCCACCGGATCCCCGACCACGTAATAAATCGCGATGCCGGTAATAAAGGTACCGACCAGAGGGATCACGAAAATCGGCAGAACCATACGCAGGAAATCAGGCACTTTCAGGCGGGCAATTATTTGCAGCAGCATCCAGACCACCAGCCCGGCGATTATCCCCGCCAGCATGCCACCGAGAAATCCTGCGCCCATCTGGTTCGCCAGATAACCGCCGATAGCTCCCGGCGCGATACCCGGTTTTTCCACCATTGAGTAGGCGATAAATCCAGCCAGAATTGGGATAAACAGGCTCAGGCCTGCGATGCCAATAACCGACATGGCTTTAAGAAAACCCTGATCAGGTACGGCGGCCTTCCCGTTCAACATCACCGACAATGCCAGCAACACTCCTCCGGCAACCACGAAGGGGATCATGTATGAAACGCCGGTCATAAAATGACGCTTGGTATTTTTCAATAAACTGAGCATAGAGACCTCATGTAGGGTGAGAGGTAATGATTATTTTAATAATTAGAATTCAACGTCTATTGCCTGAGAGACTGCCTTATAAATTTCACTGGCCGTTTCACTGCGGCTTATTTCATTTCGGAAATCCTCATTCATTATTTTTCGGGCGAGCCGGGAGAAATATTTCATATGGTCATTGTCGGTGCAGTCTTTGCGAATAGTCAGCATAATGACAATATTCACGGACTGTTCTGCCCACTGAACGGACTCCTGTAATTTGGCAATACTGATGGTTGAGTGAGAAATAAAATCTGACTTCGTATGCGGTATTGCAAAACCAAATCCCACGGCCGTAGGGAATGAATCCTCACGCTTCCAGATATCTTCAGCCAGTTTTTCACGATTCGCCGTTCTGCCCTGTAACCAGAGGTTGTCCGTTAATGTTTTAATCACTTCATTACGGCTGCAGGCCGCAACGTTATGCAAAATACAGTCATGTGTCAGAATTGCGCGGGGAATATCCACAGCCACATCCGGGCTGATGAGAAGAGATTTCACTTCAGAGGAATTCCCGGCGGCCAAAACTTTCGCCACCAGCGACCGACATTTCACCAGACTCAGCCCTGAAATATCATTTTTAATCGCGGGGATCGCCGAAGCGCTCATACTTAATTCGTCGAATCCGAGCCCGGCCAGCACGGGCAATAAAAGGGGATCCGCCGCCAGCTCACCGCAAATGCCTATCCACCGTCCTTCCCGGTGTACGCCATCCACAGCAAATTTAAGGGCACGAAGGAAAGCCGGAGAATAATGGTCATAAACCTTCTCAACCCGCGTATTTCCACGATCGGCGGCAAAAAGATATTGGGTAAGATCATTACTGCCAACACTGAAAAAATCGGCATGTCGGGCAATTTCGGTAACGGCAAACAACACGGAAGGCACTTCGAGCATGACGCCCATTTCGATGGCATCGTTAAATGGCAGAGCGCGCAATTTCAGTTCTGCTTTGACCTCTTCCAGCACGCTGCGACACCAGATGACTTCCTCAACAGAAGCAATCATCGGGATCATTATTTTTGCATTCCCCTCTGCCGAGGCGCGCAAAATAGCCGCCAACTGCGTCCTGTACAGACCGATAAACTCTGGATAAATACGGATCGCCCGATAACCGAGAAAAGGATTTTCTTCTTCTGGAATATTCAGATACTCAACCGGTTTATCCCCGCCGATGTCAATCGTACGAAATATCACAGGCTTTCCATTTGCCCTTTGCAGCACTTTGCTGTAATGCCAGAACAGCTCTTCTTCCGAAGGAGGCTGCGGGCGATCCATGAAAGCCATTTCAGTCCGGTATAACCCGATCCCTTCAGCGCCAAAGCGAAAAATGTTTTCCACTTCAGCGCTGCTGCCAATATTGGCCAGCACTTCCAGACGATGGCCATCAGCGGTCAGTGCAGGCTCAGACACCTTTGCCAGCATTTGTTGCTGCTTTACCGCAGACACCGCAAGTTCGCTTTCGTAATACCGGAGAACGGCCGCATCCGGTGCGGGAATAAGCAAGCCGAGGTTGCCATCAAGCACCATGACCTGCCGTGTGTCACCCGCCAGAAGCGCATCATCAAGGTCAGTGATAGTCGGGATCCCCAAAGAACGGGCCAGAATTGCGGTATGTGATGTTTTGCCGGTATGAGAGAGCACCAATCCCGCCAGAAATGATTTATCGAGCGCTAAAAACTTTCCCGGTGTCAGCCGGTCGGCAATAAGAAGAGTGGGTTCTGTAAGACGGAGATCTGAGTGTGGCAAAACCAGTTCAGCGTGAATTTTCATCAGGATCTGCTGGGTAATATCCATAACATCCAGCACGCGCTCGCGGATATATTTACTGGCGGAACGACTGAGAATTTCACTGAACACACTTGCGGCAGAAACTACGGCAGAATAAGCATTCAGATGCTGATGGATATTATCTTCAACCTGTGTTGAAAACGTAATATCGTTAATCACAGACAAATGAGCCTCAACAATATCGCGCTCCACGCCTGAAATATTTTCCAGACGCAGGATTTTTTCTTTTTTCAGCATATTGATCCCCGTGCGGAAACGTAATATTTCTTCTTTTTCCCCGAGGAATTCTTTAGGAGCCTGGTTTTCAAGTTGAGCAAAACTTATGCTCTGACAAATCAACGGACGCGCAATCGCAACCCCACCACAGATCCGGGTACCGTGAAAACAAGCCGGATGCAATTCACGCAGAGTACGTGGCACCGGTGACGCCGTTATCGGGGAATCTTCCTGCACCGCCTCTTCCAGAAACAATAATTTTTCCATTAAGTCAGAAAGTTGCAGGCTGGCATCAAACTCATCTTCACCACAAAAAGCAATCTCACAGAGATCGTTCAATAGCGTATCTGTACCCACAAGCGCCAGCGCACTTTTTGCATTGGCGGTTATCCCGGTACGGGAGTTTTTCCAGAAAACCTCCGCGCGAAAGGTATTGCACAAGCGCTCAATATGTCCGGCAGGACGGGCATGGATCCCCTCGTTCAATTTACAGCGATAAATTAATTGCTCAGCCATATCTACTCCGCGTTGAGAATATTTGACGACATTTTATTATTTGCCATCCATGACTCTATCCTCGTGGGAGAATGCAAGCCTGAATATAGTAATTTTGTATCCTTTGCTGTAGCTGAATTTCATCGTTGTAAAAGTGTGATTGTCATCCCAATTTAACCTTTTAGAATTACACGCTTAATACTATGATTTATAATAAATAATTTATAAATTTATTCTCCGATCATTTTTTGGGATCTTCATCACAGGTTGTAAAAAACACAGAGAGGTCATTTTATTTATATAAAGGCCGTTTTATTACTATTTTAATTGTCATATTGCTCACTAAGATAAAGTCAGACATTTTTCAACGGAGTGGCAATATGCACTGCAACGCGCTGATGTTTGATCTGGATGGAACACTCGTGACTTCTCTCGATTTTGTCGAACACTCATGGAATCGTTGGGCTGCGCAATACGGACTCGATATCGAAGAAGTGCGCCGCTTTTTGCACGGAAAACCAGCGATGGCGACGTTAAGACATTTTCTTCCGGATGCCGGAGAAGCCCAGTTGCAGGATATTTTCCTGACACTGGAAGATTATGAAGCAACGCATACCGAAGGTATTACCGCATTGCCCGGCGCCAGGGAATTTCTTGCGCAATTAAATACATTGGGTGTGCCGTGGGGGATCGTGACTTCAGGATCATTCAACGTCGCATCTGCACGGATCGCCTGTTCAGCTCTGCCTACCCCGCCAATTCTGATCACCAGTGAAAACATCACCTGGGGAAAACCTCATCCGCAGCCATTTTTGCTGGGTGCCAGCCGCCTCGGCGTTGAGCCGTCAGAATGTATCGGGTTTGAGGATTCAATCGCAGGATTAACGTCAGTTCAGGCCGCAGGATGTCAGGTGGTGGAAGTCAAAACGCCGCATTCCGGACACCATAATCTGCGGATAAAGCCCGTCATTGAGGATTACCGCAGATTGCGGATAAAGGCGTTATACGATCATTTTTATCTGAGCTTTCATTAAACCTCAGGCCGTCAGTTTCCGGATACTGACCACAGAGACGGCTTAAGCAGATTCGACCTCCCGCAAACATCCGATACATTTAAAAAAGCCGAGTGGCTCACATAAACGGAAAAAGTTCGTGGATAAGATAATTTGGCTTAAATCGAATGTCACTGGCAGGGAGGTGGGAATGGAAAGGTACCAAAATCGTGGAGGTAATTCGGGTATCGTCGCTTTTTTAACAACGGAAGATTCAATTACGGTGAAGTTTAAAGATGGCTGGCATTACATCTACAACTCCATTCGCCCCGGTCTGGCAGATGTGGACCGCATGAAAGCGATGGCGAAAGCAGGCAGCGGCCTCCATGGCTTTATCAACCGCAAGATCCGCAATAACTATTTCCACAAGTATCATTGAGCACGGCATGATTTCGTAAATTGCAGACACGAAAAAGGCGGCAACCGCCGCCTCTTCTGCTTATTACTGTGACATCTTATTTATACAGTTCAGCGGTACCGTACATCTGGTTATTACCGGAAGCACCGATGATGCGGTATGAACTTGCACCGGCTTGTTCAGCTTTGGCATTCAGTTGTGATTGCAGGCTTGGCAGTGAACCGTATGTTGATGCGCTGACCACACCTATGGTTTGCTGACCGGCAGGTGCGGACTGAACCTCAGTTGCTGCCAGAGTGGTGAATGAAGCGGTAGCCAGAGTCAGAGCGGCGATGGTCATTGCGATATTTTTCATGATGTTAATTCCTGTTCGTTAATTTAGTTTGGGATGCCTTCTTCAGAAACCCGGTTTCAGGTCAACGTTATTTATTAATTAACGTTCGATAAGTAAATACTAAGGGCTGATGAGACTTTGTGCAAGATATTTATTTAATGATCGTTAACTAAATGTGCGATCGCGTTCTGAAGCGGGCAGGAAAGGGATGAACAGACTGAAAAACGGCAGAGGCGGTAAACGCTCTGCCGCAGGAATATCAGTGGCTTGCGATAGCGGCGTGCAGGGTTTGCATTTCTACGTCCAGCTGATGTGCTTCTATCTGCCCCGGTGCCGACGGCGTGCCAAGCATCCCGAAGGTGAGATCGTCGCCAAATACTTCACCGGAAAGACGCGATACCGCACCCAGACCGCCCATCGACATGGTCAGCAACGGTTTGAGGGAATACTTATCGCGGATCTGCGCAGTGGCGTCCATCAGGGTGACAACATCTTCAGGATTGTGCGGCATCACGGCGATTTTCAGGATATCCGCGCCCATGCTGTCTTGCTTGCGCAGTCGGGTAACGATTTCGGCGACCGATGGCGTTTTGTGGAAATCATGGCTGGACATCACCACTTTGATCCCCGCTTTGTGTGCGGCGGTAACGACTTCCTTAACCACTTTTGCATCGCGGAACATTTCGACGTCGAGAATATCGATGAAATGGTCTTTGATCAGCGACAGATACAAGTCGCCATACGCTTTATCGCTGATGCTTTTCACGCCACCTTCTGTCTGTGTGCGGAACGTCAGGATCAGCGGTTTACCGTCAGCGGCCGCGGCAACCTGTTTGCCTAATGCGCCCACTTTGGCGGCATCAGTGGCGAAATCCAGGTAGTCGATACGGTATTCAATCAGGGATGCATCGGCGTCAGCGCCGATAGATTTAGCCTGGGCCAGGACCTGTTCTGCCGTGCTTCCGGTTGTCGGAATGATGATTTTTGGCACGCCTTCGCCAATCACAGTATTACGAATGGTGATAGGCACCGCGTGGCGTTGCAAGACTGCCGCCTCTGGTGCACTGGTTTGGGCAGCCATCGCGGTACCCTGGAGACTGAGTAATAGGGAAAGAGCTAATAAACTTTTGGTTAAACTCATTATCGTTTTTCCTGTTGACCATCGTGACGCGTCTGCCGGGTGGAAAATCCAGCCGGCGACGTTTTTTATTTGCAGGGAATGCACGTTGTCAGGACAAAAGTTTTACTTCAGCGCAACCGGTTTACTCAGTGTGGAAGTGGCACCGTCGCTGGTAGTGGCGGTTGAGGTAACATTCGCCACCTGCAAATCTGCCGCGACGTTAATCTGGTCGTGAATGACGCCCTGCCCTTTGGCATTGATGGGCACCATCTGATAACCCAAATAATTTTCAGCTTCATCCTGTGTGGATTTGCTGTTGGAGAAGAACTCAACGCGGTACAGCGTATTGGCTTCGCCTTTCACCTGACCGTCGATGGTCAGCGCGTTCTGGCTGCGGCTTACGCGGGTAATCGCCGGAGCCTGCTGATCTTTATTCGGGGTTTTCTCGCAGTCTGCTGACGGGCCGTCAATCGCGCAGATTTTTTCGAGTTTGCTGGTGTCGTTGCTGATACCGCCGCCACGGTTGCCGGTGAAGGCCGCGTGTTCCAGACCCGGCACGTTAAAGACGATAGCGCCTGCAAAACCGTCCAGACAACTGCCGCCGGCAAAGCAGCGTTTAACCGGTTTACCGTTATCAACCATGATGTTAGCCGTAATGCGGTTCACCGCAGGTCCGGTGATGCGGTTGATGCCGAACGCGCCATTTTTACCCGGTTCGCCCTGCGGACGCACGGAAACGGCTACGCGGTTGCCGGTCATGATATTGCTGTCGACGATATTTCCGGTGCCGCTCAGCGTGACGGCAGAGGACAGATTGGTGAAGGTATTACCGGCGATATAATTGCGGTTCCCCCAGTTAAGCTGCACGCCGTCGGAATAGTTTTCAAAATGGTTATGCAGCACTTCGTTATCATTCCCCCACAGCATTTCCAGCCCCTGAGAAGGTTCTTTATTATTCACGTTATCGGTCGTAATAAAGTTTTCCGCAATCAGGTTAAATGACGCACCGCGCGTCGCTTCCATCGCATCACCATTATTAATGAAGGTATTGCGGATAATTTTATTACGCTCGGTGGTGGTCGCGGTGGAATTCCCTTTGCCGTCATCGCCGGTCATCATGATGCCAGCACCACCGTGGTTGCCGACGATACGGCTGTCTTCGATGACGTTATTTTTAGCGCGGTTAATCAGAATGCCGATACAGAAGTTGCGGACTTCGATGCCCTGCAAAGTCACGTCATGGGTATCGCGTAAAACAAGACCTGGCATGGTGGTAGTGCGGACGTTTGCGCCATACTGGCCGCTGACCGCACCCGGACAGGATTGCGGTTCGCTGCCTTTGATATAACCGGAACCGTCGATGGCAGCGTATTTGCCATTTTTCTGCCAGTCGAGATTTATGATATCCACCGGCCCGAGAATTTCCGGCAGCGGTTTAACCGGTTTAATCACTAACGGCTGATTATCGGGGGACTGAAGCTCAATGCGATAATGTCCGGCGTTCTGGTTATTTTTCTCCAGTGCCCAGCGCAATGTGCCTGCGCTGCCATCATCGGCGGATGAGGTAACTTTTAAAACTTCTGGTGCGGAATTAATCGTTTCTGCTGCAAAGGAAGTCAAAGGCATTAATAATGCCAGCGTAACGGAAAGTTTATTTTTTATCATGACAGAACCTGTTTCTTCTTAGATAAAAACGCATTATTTCCAGTCCCTGGATCCCTGTCATTCTCAGAAAGGACGCAGCAGCAAGCCACCGCGTGCGATTGAAATCACTGGTGTATTTAATTTTCAAACATGACTTTCTGAAATAACGTCATCCATCATTTTTATTTCCCGCACGCGCAGTCGCCCGAACATGCGGTTTAACGTCTGTTACTGTCTGCTGCTTAGTTAGAAAAAGTGAGTCCACAGGGCGGATATTGGCATCGCCAGTAACAGCGCGGGCAACATATTGGCCACCGGGAAAATCTTAATACCGCAGATTCGAAAACCGGTCGCGAACATCAGTACACCCCCAACGGCGGAGAAATCGGCCTGCATGGCGGGCGTGGTCAGCGGCAGGATAAACACCGCGCCGTACGCCAGCAGCAGCTGGATGATTAATTGCGGAACCGCCACCACGGCGACGGCGAAACCGAGCGTGGTGGCAAAGATCGCCGCAGTGAACAAATCCAGAAACGATTTGGCAATCAGCACGCTGGTGTCGCCGGTCATGCCTTCGTGCATCGACCCGAAAATCCCGGTGCCGCTGGCGCAGAACAACACAATGATTGCCACGTAGCTTTGCAGGAATTTTTCCTGAGATTCCTGATCGCCCGGATCGGATTTCACAAACACCTCAACCAGACTGCGGGCTTTACTGCCCAGTTTGCCGATGCCTTTTTCCAGATAACACAGTTCACCGAGCAGCGCGCCGAGGATCACCGACAGCACCATCACCGGCATATGGCTGAGTTTTACCACCAGAACGACGCCCATACACATGGACGCCGCGCCGAAAATCAAGGGCATAGACGTACGGATGCGCTCCGGCAGGCGGTGACTGAGCACCGCGCCGACAATGCCGCCAATCAATACGGCGGAGCCGTTGATATAAGGTCCGATAATCATGAGTCTTTACTCCTGGTCATTAACTTCATGTTTTCACCCCAGCGAGGCAAATCGGCACAGTCCAGATCCAGCAGACCCAGCGCGCGCGCCACGCTATGCGCAATAATTTCTTCAACAGTTGTCGGCCTTGCGTACAGGGCAGGCACCGGCGGAAAAACAATTGCGCCGGACTCCGTCACCTGTTGCATGTTGCGCAGATGCCCCGCATGCAGCGGCGTTTCACGCACCATCAGTACCAACCGGCGCCGTTCTTTTAATACGACATCAGCCGCCCGCGTCAGCAGATTATCTGTCAGGCCGGTCGAAATAGCCGCCAGGGTATGCATCGAACAAGGCGCCACCAGCATGCCGAGCGTACGGAATGACCCGCTGGCAATCGCCGCCCCCACCGCGCGGAAGGGATAAACCACATCCGCCAGTTCCGCCACATCCGTTTCAGTCAGCGTGGTTTCGTGCTCACGGTTGAGGTGCCCGGCCGGGGAGATCACCAGATGCGTTTCCACATCCAGCTGGCGCAGGTAACGCAACGCCTGAACGCCATAAGAGAACCCGGACGCGCCACTGATCCCGACGATAACGCGGGGTTTCTGTGGTGCCTTTAATGCAGACCCTGACATGCTGTTTCCTTATTGTTTATTACTGATCACTTTTTAGTAAAACCCGGGATAAAGCGGTTTACGTCCACTTCGAGGAACTCGCTGCGGTGGAAATTCGCTTTCAGGTTATAAGGTACTGTGCAGTCGAAAATGGTTTTGCAGGCAATACCGTGGTCGCGCACCGACGGGCTGAAAGCCGGATCGGATGACGGATCGAGCGGATGGCAGCGCACGCCCGGAATAAAGATGGTGCTGACATCGCCCTGATAGCGGGTGGTCATCGCCCAGATAACGTCATTGAGATCAAAGATATCGACATCTTCATCCACCAGCATGACGTGTTTCAGCTCGGAGAACGCTGAGAACGCCAGCAGTGCCGCCTGACGCTGACGACCTTCGTCAGCCGCAAAACGTTTTTTCACCTGCAATACCGCCAGGTATTTACCGGTACCCGGTGACGGACAGTGAACGTTCTGCACAAAGCCCGGCAGCGCGCGTTCAACCATCTGCAAAATACTGGCTTCAGTCGGAATGCCCGCCATATTGGTGTGTTCATCGCTCGGCCCGATGCAGGTTTGCAGGATCGGATGGCGGCGGTGAGTGATCGCTTTCACTTTAATCACAGGCACTTCGGCTTGCGCGGCACCGGTATAACCCGGAAATTCAGGCATCGCTTTGCCGGTATTGGTGTTCTGGTCTTCGCGAACCCGGTAGTTCGGCAGCAGTTCGCCTTCAATCACAACTTCGGCGTTAGCGATACCACGCGCATTCACGGTCAGGCAATCCACCAGTTCTACGGCCTGATTGCGCAGGCTGCCCGCGATGGACAGTTCGTCAAAACCCAGCGGCGTGGTTGGCGGCTCAAAGCACGCACCGATTTCAATCGCCGGATCCACACCGATGCTGATTGAAATTGGCAGTGGTTTACCGGCCGCTTCGGCTTTCTGACGGAACACGTCCAGATGACGGCCCGGCACGAAATACATGGAGATTTCATCTTTACTCTGCACGCACAGGCGGTGAATGGTGACGTCATGCTCACCGGTTTCCGGGTCGGAGGCGTAGCACATGCCGAGGGTGAAATACGGACCGGCATCTTCCGGCGTATTGGTCGGCGCTGGCAGGATTTTCAGAATATCGAAATCCGGGTCAGTCGCCAGATGAACCACTTCCTGACACACCGCTTTTTCGCGTGGAATAACGATGGGCGCGATAGGATTCGACACGGAAT
The DNA here is from genome assembly GCF_017655185.1 of Rahnella sp. ChDrAdgB13. NCBI lineage: Bacteria > Pseudomonadati > Pseudomonadota > Gammaproteobacteria > Enterobacterales > Yersiniaceae > Rahnella > Rahnella sp. ChDrAdgB13. The sequence goes on from NZ_JAEMGT010000007.1 coordinate 13,754, forward strand.
CTTTCAGCATAAACGCCAGATTTTCCGGTGTGGTGCCGAACAGACGAGCCACGCGTTTGCGTGAAGACAGCAGGCCAATCAGCACCCGCATGTCGTTATAGCCTTTGACCTTATTAAAGATCATTGCCGGACCGATTTGGGTCGGACGTTTAACGGTGCCGTGGGCGCCTACGTAGCGGTATACACCGGATAATTCCGCGATCGGATCCACGGGTTCATCGGTGTAGATCAGTTCGTCGTCGTACTGGCTTAAGACCTCCAGTGCGGAACGGAGATCAGTCACTTTTTTTTGTTCTTCAGACATCTCAATGGCCCTTAAAGTCAGGTAATCGGGGGGCAGCGGAATGTGCTTCTTTGCCGCTGCCCGGTCAGTTTGCAAAGAATCGGTGATAAGAGTCCAATAACATTACCCGGCTCTTTGATAAGGGATTATTATGAGAAAAACGACACGGAGAACGTATGGATTACCGACAATTACACTCATTTGTGGTGCTGGCAGAAGTGCTGCATTTTGGTAAAGCCGCCCTGCAACTCAACATCGCGCAGCCCGCATTAAGCCAGCACATCAAGGCGCTCGAACAGTCACTGGGGATCCCGCTTTTTACCCGCGACAAGCGCCATGTGGCGCTGACTTTCGAGGGGGAGCAGCTGGTAGAAGAAGCGCGGATTGCCATCAACCATTACGAGAAATTTCTCGAAAATGCGCGCAGTTTACGGCAGGGTTTTAAAGGACAGCTGAAGCTCGGCTACGTCGGATCGTCGATTCTGGATCCGGCGCTGGCGCTGTTAATTAATGGTTACCGCAAGAAAAAACCGGATATTGAGATCGTTATTGAAGAACATAACGTTCACGAGCAGCTAACACTTCTGCTCAATTATCAACTTGATATCGCCCTCGTCCGCTCGCCGGTACCGCAGTACCCGGAACTGGAATATCTTGACGTCGCAACCCGCCCGCTGATTGCCGTTCTCCCACGCAATCATCCGCTGGCTTCAGATCAGAAAATCGCCCTTTCCTCACTGTCTGAATGCCCTTTCCTTATCCAGAGAGATCCGCCCGGCGTCGGCCTTGGGTGGTCCGCGATGAACGCCTGCCAGAAAGCCGGATTTGTACCCCAGAAAATTCAGTTTACGCGGGATGTATCAGTGGCTATCGGGCTGGTCTCAATGGGAATGGGCGTCGCGCTGGTGCCAGAAACGCAGAGATCGGTGATGATCCCCGACGTGAACTACTGCTTCCTGACCGACTCAGGCGCGACATCCACCCTGACCCTGAGCTGGCAGCGACACCAAAAAAATAAAGCTCTGGCGGATTTCATTCGTTATGCGAGGGAGTTGACGGTTCAGGGGGATTGAGCGACGGGGGTTAGAAACGGCCGAGATTTCTATCTGCCGCTTGAATATGCCCTGCCAGGAAAACAGTCAGGCGATGAAATTTTGCCTTTCGTACATAGCCGGGCAAAGGCTTACAGCCGGTGATTCCTAAGATTGAACAATATCAGACGGCTTTTTACTTTCATGAAATTCAATAATCAGCGCAGCCAGCTCGTCTTACTCTGCATAAAAATAGGCAACGGGCACATCTGATACTTTGGCGATTCGGCTCACCGTATCCTGATCGGGCTGATGCTTGCCCTTCTCATATTGATTCAGAAGCTTCATCGAGCCCCGCGAGTACACCAGGTTTGTACTGAGAAAGTCCCGAACGCAGACGCGCTTCCTTGAGTCTTTTGATCAACATAATGTCGGAGCTAACCTTTATTTCCTGAAGGGATAATCTGGAACACTAATTGGTGCCGATAATAGGAGTCGAACCTACGACCTTCGCATTACGAATGCGCTGCTCTACCCACTGAGCTATATCGGCTTTTTGAGGGATTGCCGGAAGACTATGGAGTGACAACTTATTCCTTACCGACGGCGCCCGTCAAGGCTCTGACGGAACGTTTGGTGAGATCTTAATCACCCTGCGCACGTTATGGATATTGAGTTTATTTTGGCGTGAAAAAGCGGGCTGATAACAGCAGGACATCGCCGGAGCGTAGAATATTAACGTTTTGATATTTCTGGGATTAGGATCTTAAAAATGGTGCCGACTACCGGAATCGAACTGGTGACCTACTGATTACAAGTCAGTTGCTCTACCTACTGAGCTAAGTCGGCTTTTTGAAGTGTTACCGGGGAACTACGGGGTGCTAAATTAGTGAAATCTGACGCTGACGTCAAGCCCCTGAAAGTGCGTTTGCTGTTTTTCTCGTCACCCTATGCGAAATAGGGATTTAGCACCGGCTTCATGACTAAAAATCCACCGGTGCTGACCGTTACGGACGCACTAAATCGTCGCCATAACCAATCCATTTATACGTCGTCAGGGCTTCTAATCCCATCGGGCCGCGGGCGTGCAGTTTTTGCGTGCTGACTGCCACTTCTGCGCCTAAACCGAACTGACCGCCGTCTGTGAAACGGGTGCTGGCGTTGACGTAAACCGCAGAGGAATCCACTTCACGTACGAATCTGTCCGCGCTGCTGATGGAACGGGTGAGGATCGCATCGGAATGTTCGGTGCCGTAGGTGCGGATATGCGCCACGGCGGCGTCCAGATCGGCGACGACGGTAACGTTCAGATCCAGCGACAGCCATTCATCCGAGTAATCTTCTTCGGTCACCGCCAGCACTTTCGCCGGGCCATTTTGCAGATAAGGCATTGCCGATTCGCTGGCGTGCAGCGTAACGCCTGCACGGTGCATTTTGTCGCTCAGCTCCGGCAGAAAACGTTCTGCAATCGCCTGATGAACCAGCACGGTTTCCAGGCTGTTACAGGCGCTCGGACGTTGTACTTTCGCGCTTTCCAGCACGGTCAGCGCTTTGTCGAAATCAGCGCTTTCATCCACAAAGGTATGACACACGCCGATACCGCCGGTGATCACCGGAATAGTGGACTGTTCGCGGCACAGTTTGTGCAGCGCCGCACCACCGCGTGGGATCAGCATGTCGACATATTTATCCAGACGTAGCAGTTCCGCTACCAGCGCGCGATCCGGGCTTTCAATCGCCTGAACGGCCGCTTTCGGCAATCCGCACTCTTCCAGCGCCATCTGAATGACGTTAACCGTCGCCTGATTGGTGTGGTGCGTTTCTTTACCGCCGCGCAGGATAACGGCGTTGCCGGTTTTCAGGCACAGGCTGGCGACATCGATGGTGACGTTCGGGCGGGCTTCATAAATCACGCCGATCACGCCAAGCGGTACACGGCGGCGCTCGAGACGTAAACCGCTGTCCTGCTGCGAACCATCAATCACCTGCCCGACCGGATCGCTCAGGCGGCAGACATCACGCACGTCGCTGGCAATCGCCGATAAGCGCGCGGGCGTAAGCAGCAGGCGGTCTAATAATGCCTCGCTCATCCCGCTTTCACGTGCGGCGGCCATGTCGAGTTCGTTGGCAAGAATAATGCTCTGTCTGTTGGCTTCGAGCATATCGGCCATCAGCATCAGGGCACGGTTTTTCTGCGCAGTGCTGAGGGTGGAGAGCTGCCAGGACGCGGCTTTCGCGGCCTTGCCCATCTCGTTAAGCATGTATTACTCCTTAACTGACAATCATGTCGTCACGATGCACGGCAACCGGGCCGTACTCGTAACCGAGAATTTCGCTGATCTGCTGAGAGTGATGACCGGCAATCATGCGCATCGCATCGCTGTTGTAGCGGCTGACACCGTGCGCGAGGTCACGCCCGTTCAGGTTGCGGATGCGGATCACTTCGCCACGCGAGAAATCGCCTTTCACTTCGCGGATACCTTTTGGCAGCAGTGAACTGCCGCGCTCCATCATGGCGGAAACCGCGCCGTCGTCGATGGTGATTTCACCGGCAGGGGGCGCACCGAAGATCCAGCGTTTGCGGTTTTCCAACGGGGTCTCCATTGCGTGGAAGCGCGTGCCAACGGAAACGCCGTTAATCACATCGCCAATCACGCCCGGCAGGCTGCCCGCAGCAATAATAGTATCGACACCCGCACGGCACGCGACATCCGCGGCCTGCAATTTGGTCGCCATACCGCCGGTGCCCAGACCGGAAACACTGTCGCCCGCCACGCCACGCAGTTCGTCATCAATCGTCATGACTTCGCGGATCAGTTCGGCTTCTGGATTGGTGCGCGGATCGGCGGTGAAAAGCCCGCTCTGATCCGTCAGCAGCAGCAGTTTATCGGCACCGGCCAGAATGGCAGCCAGCGCGGAAAGATTGTCGTTATCGCCGACTTTGATCTCCGCCGTCGCCACCGCATCATTCTCGTTAATGACCGGTACGATACGGTTATCGAGCAGCGCGTGCATCGTGTCGCGGGCGTTAAGGAAACGCTCACGGTCTTCCATATCGGCACGCGTCAGCAGCATCTGACCAATGTGGATGCCATAAATCGAAAACAATTGCTCCCAGAGCTGGATTAAACGGCTTTGCCCAACGGCTGCCAGCAGCTGTTTGGAAGCAATGGTGGCGGGGAGTTCGGGGTAGCCAAGATGTTCACGCCCGGCGGCAATCGCGCCCGACGTTACAATCACAATCCGGTGCCCTGCCGCATGTTGTTGCGCGCACTGGCGGACAAGCTCAACAATGTGAGCACGGTTGAGGCGGCGTGAACCGCCAGTGAGCACGCTGGTGCCCAGTTTTACAACCAGTGTCTGACTGCCACTCATTAGTCTTTCCATTAAGGTGAAATAAGAAATGCTTCGTTGTCTTTGTAACAGGGGAGAAGCGTTATGCCAACCGGCATAACGCTATAATAGCAGTATTCATCGTGGGAATGGGTAGTACAGAAGGTGTCAGGCGGAGAGCTTTACCGGTTCCTCGCTGAAATCATCAGCAGGTTCCAGTCTGAGGGACATCTCTTCGATCATCTTGTTGAGATTCTTGTGGAACCCTTTCAACGTCGTCTCAAGCTTCTCACGTACTTCAGCATCTTTAATGTTTTGCGCTTTCCAGATGCCATCTTTATCGAACAAGCCGAAATGATAAACATAGGTAAAACGCTCGTCTTCAGCCTGCAACTCAATCCACCAGCCCCAGAATTCACGCTTCTCCGGTGCGGGCTTCACGTTCACACAGACAGCTAAGCAGTCAAAGAAAAAGCGGTCGTTCTCGCATTTCCCTTCTCTAATGTACGGCCCCAGCGTACCGAAACGTTTCATTAGCCTGCTTTTAGGATGACCACTTGGTAACGTCATAGTACAACCTCCATAGAAAGACGATCCTTTTTAGCAAAACGTTAGGAATTAGCAACTGTTAAGTTAACGCATATGCTTTTCCAGCCATTCACAAATTTCGTGTAACGCGCTGTCAAAGTGCTGATAAAGCGGCTCACTTTTGATGGTCAGAATCTTGCCTTCGGAGGAGGAATCCGCAATCAGCCTGGCTTCGCTCTTCGGGCTGAAGATATCGCTTTCCCAGTAGGCGGCAAGCATTGGCGTCGGTGTTCTGCGCCCTAATAATCCCTGCGTTTTCAGAGAATATCGATTAAGTTCGGTTTTCAGCGCGGAGTCCGACGCCGTCGACATTCCGATGCGGCTCGCCAGCACGTCCATGTACATATCCGGCACCTGTTCCTGACATTTCGGGTCGCTCAGCAGCGAATGCACCAGCGCGCCCAGCGTCGCCACAGCCCGTACGCGGCGCGGTTCGAGATACGCCAGCCGCACGGCGACGTTCGCCCCAAATCGATAACCCAGCAAGCTGACGCGGCTCGCATCTACCCACGGCACATCAGAAAGCTGCATGAGGACCTGCTGATGCAGAAAGCTGGTGTCCTGCGTCAGTTTCCATTTAGAGGAAAAACCGATCGACGGCATGTCGATGGTGAGCATCGCAATGCCCATCGGCGCGAGATAAGAGCGGAACAGGCGCTGATGGTCACTTTGTAACGTGTCCAGACCGCCGCAAACCATGACCGTCGGGAACGGCGCTTTGCCTTCGTTCGGCAGATGCAGGAAACCGGTGATCGGCGCACCGCCCGGAATTTTGAATTCCAGCTCTTTCAGATCATACGGCGAATGTTCAGAGGATTTCTCAAACGCTTTATTAGCCAGCGCTTCCGCCTGTTCTGCCAGCGTATCGCCTTTCAGATGCGGATAACCGGCAATGCTGTAAAGGTTCGCGGCTTTCAGCCAGTATTCGCTGGCAAGATTGGCGTCTTTTTCATCGGCGGCTTTTTGCTGCCAGTGCATGGCCTGATTGGACCATTCATAAATCCAGTTACCGTTGCGATAGCCAATGACGGTATCCAGCAATAACGGGTCGCTGTGTTCGGCCTGAGAAACGGCAATGCGCGACAGCACTTCTTCCACTTCCAGCGGATCAACGCCGCGCCACATCCACATCAGACGGTTGATTGTCCGGTACCAGCAATTCACGGTATCCCCTTCCAGCGCTGAGTGCATCGGCGGGTGCGTATTGTGATGATGAACGCGATGAACCAGTGTCGAAGTTTCCGGATATTTGAATGACGGTTTGAACAGTTTTTCCGTGAGATTGGCTGGAGCCATGATGCAAGATCCTCCGTTAGCAAGCAGCTTTTCGCCCGCAGGCGAACGTTTCAGGCAGGGATTATAACCCGCCCACGTTGCGACAAGACAGGAGTGAGGTCAAGCGGAAAGGATTTCAAGTCAGCAAAAGCAAAACGCCCGGCAATTAGCCAGGCGTTAAAAGGGGGTCATTGCATCCTCTAAATCCTTCGTGCTGCATCAAGGCGGCGCGAAGGATGACGAGGATTTACTTACCGACCAATGGCGGGACGAACACCACGCCCATATCCCACGGCTGTTCAATCCAGGTGTTCTGCGGGATATCAACCACGTAATCGTCAACCAGCGGCGCACCGGCAGGTTTGGCGAAGATCGTGATGAAATGCGCTTTCGGATACATTTCGCGGATCGCTTTTGCAGTGCCGCCGGTATCGACCAGATCGTCGATTACGATGAAACCTTCACCGTCACCTTCTGCGCGTTTCAGCACTTGCATTTCACGCTGATTGTCGTGGTCGTAGCTGGAGATACATACGGTATCCACATGACGGATGCACAGTTCGCGAGCCAGTAACGCTGCCGGAACCAGACCGCCGCGGCTGACGGCAATAATGCCTTTCCATTGTTCTGCCGGCAGCAGACGTTTAGCCATCGTGCGGGCGTGGATTTGCAGCATGTCCCAGGTTACAACGTATTTTTCGCTCATAAAGGTGTCCCAGCCAGTGAATTAACGGCTTCTAAAAATTTAAACCCTAAATAATTCGGATTGCAGGAAGGCGGCAAGTGAACGAATCCCGATGAGCTGACCTAAGTCAGTGATTCGGGTGAGCGAACGCGGCCAACGCATCTGCAATTTGAAGTATGACGGGTGTATTCGGGGAAAAAGGTTGCGCGAGATTATAGTGAGTCCGGTTCACAAAAACCAGCGATTATCTGGCCTCACGGCCCCAAAAAACCCGGATTTTCTCCCCGCGCCCGCGCACAGGTTAAGATTAAGTGATATTCTGTCAGGCCACTCGCCACACAGTCTGGCGGGGATTACTTAACCTTAAACCTACAGCATCTCAATCAGTTCCCCTGCAAATGGAGCCTGAATGAGCTGACTGTTACAGGAGACTTATAGTGTCTGAACTGTCTCAGCTTTCGCCACAACCGTTGTGGGATATTTTTGCCAAAATCTGTTCAATTCCGCACCCTTCTTATCATGAAGAAGAACTGGCAAAACACATCGTTGAATGGGCACAGGAAAAGGGTATCCACGCTGAGCGTGATGAAGTCGGCAACATTCTGCTGCGTAAACCGGCCACTAAAGGCATGGAAAACCGCAAAGCCGTTGCCCTGCAGGCGCACCTCGATATGGTGCCGCAGAAAAACAACGATACTGTTCACGATTTCACTAAAGATCCGATTCAGCCGTTCATCGAAGACGGTTGGGTGAAAGCCCGTGGCACTACGCTGGGCGCAGACAACGGTATCGGCCTGGCTTCTGCACTGGCGGTTCTGGCTGATGAAAGCGTAGAACACGGGCCGCTGGAAGTGCTGCTGACCATGACCGAAGAAACCGGCATGGCAGGCGCATTCGGCCTGCAACCAGACTGGTTACAGTCTGAAATCCTGATCAACACCGATTCTGAAACCGAAGGCGAAATCTACATGGGTTGCGCCGGCGGGATTGATTTTACCGCCACTCTGCCACTGAGCCGCGAAGCGGTTCCGGCCGGTTTCACCACGCTGAAACTGACCCTGAAGGGACTGAAAGGCGGCCACTCCGGCGCGGATATCCACCTCGGTCTGGGCAATGCCAGTAAACTGCTGGTGCGCTTCCTGTCAGAACACGCCGACACCCTCGGCCTGCGCCTGCTGGATTTCACCGGCGGTACGCTGCGTAACGCCATTCCCCGCGAAGCCATCGCCACACTGGCGATTGCAGCCGATAAAGCAGACGCACTGAAAGCCACTGCACAGGAATTCCTGGCAACGATTCAGTTCGAGCTGTCTGCGGTTGAGAAGAAAATCGCTTTTGTCGTGGAAGCGGCAGAAAGCACAGCGAAAGCGCTGAGCAAAGACAGCCAGGGCAAATTCATTGCACTGCTGAACGCGACGCCAAACGGCGTGATCCGCATGAGCGATGACGTCAAAGGCGTGGTAGAAACCTCCCTGAACGTCGGCGTTGTCACCATGAAAGATGACGAAGTCGCGATCAACAGCCTGATCCGTTCCCTTATCGACAGCGGCAAAGAATACGTCGTTAGCATGCTGAATTCGCTGAGCGAACTGGCAGGCGCGAAAAGTCTGGCAAAAGGCAGCTATCCTGGCTGGAAACCTGAACCAAGCTCTCCGGTGATGACGTTGGTGCGTGAAACCTACGAAACGCTATTCAGCAAAACCCCGAATATCATGGTGATCCACGCCGGTCTGGAATGCGGTCTGTTCAAAAAACCGTACCCGGACATGGACATGGTTTCCATCGGGCCAACCATCACCGGGCCACACTCGCCGGACGAGCAGGTTGAAATCGCCAGCGTTGAGTTGTACTGGAAACTGCTGACAGCTCTGCTGAAAGCGATTCCTGAACGCGGTTAATACTCGATCAATCCCCTGAATCATTCGGGCTGTATCAAGGCGGCAACTGAGTAAATACCCGGGAGCATACACAAGTAGGTGACCGGGATTTGCGAAGGCAGCCAACGCAGAGACAGTTTGAAGGATGACGGGGATTACTCCCAGGGAAGAAGAAGTTGCCGCTCAATCTGCGGATCCTGCAACGTGACATGCAACCCCACCAGCCTGACTCCCCGCCCGCCGCGCCGCTGTTCCCACGCTTCATGCGCTACTTTCAGTAAATCTTCTTTATTGAGCACCGGCCAGACATGTTCCTGCGTCGTCTGCTGGAAATCATGGAATTTGAGTTTCACGCCCTGACGCGCGATGCGTAAATTCGGGCTGACACGGCTCAGGCGCGTTTGTAATTCAGGATATAAACGTTCGATCAGTGCCACGCACTCTTCCCAGCTGTGGATATCTTCCGCCAGCGTGCGTTCCACGCCGACAGATTTCCGCAGCCGCTCGGCTGAAATCTCACGCTCGTCGATGCCCTGACAACGCTCCCACAGCACGCGGCCAAATTTGCCAAACTGCTTAAGCAGCCTCGCTAAATCATAGCGCTGTACGTCGCCGCAGGTGATCAGCCCCTGCTCCTGCAATCGCTGGGCGGTGACTTTGCCAACGCCGGGGATTTTACTCAGCGGCAGATCCAGTAAAAAAGCTTCAACCTTGTCTGGCGTAATCACAAACTGGCCGTTGGGTTTATTCAGGTCTGAGGCAATTTTTGCCAGAAATTTGATAGGCGCAATGCCCGCTGAGGCCGTCAGATTAATTTCCTCAAAAATTGCCTGACGGATTTCAGCGGCGATCAGCGTCGCGGAGCCATTGCATTGGGTCGATTCTGAAACATCCAGATAAGCTTCGTCGAGTGACAGCGGCTCGATCAATGGCGTATAACGCGCAAAGATTTCGCGAATATGGTTGGACGCTTCTTTATACGCTTCCATTCTGCCGGGAATCACTTTCAGGTGCGGGCAAAGTTTGAGCGCCATTCCGGTCGGCATCGCGCTGTGTACGCCGAATTTGCGTGCCGGATAATTGGCGGTGCTGATGACGCCACGCCGGTCACGGCTGCCACCGATGGCGATAGGAATGTCGCGCAGGGAAGGATCATCGCGCATCTCGACGGCCGCGAAAAAGCAGTCCATATCCACATGAATGATTTTGCGCATAGCCCTCCCCCAATGACTGTATAAGTATACAGTTGAATCAGGAGATTTCAAACACAGAAAATGACGGTTAATTTGGCTTAATTAATCACCATTAATGGCATCAGAAAGTATTTACATTTCCTGAAGCGAGAATTCAATATTTGGTGATTGCTAAAAAATTAATCAGTATTAATATGGCAACGTTTCAGACAGGCAGTACATAAGAAGAAAATCAGTGGCGGTCTTACAGGCAGTTCATCTGTAGACAAAATAATCAAAATTATTATCGAGCAGGACTTAGAATGATCAGAATCGCGCTGTTTCTTGCGATGCTCCTCAGTTTGCCTTTATTTACAGCAAATTACGCCGTGGCCAGCGATGCTGTCCCGGTTAACGCGGCACTTAAAAAACAATTGTTAGGTGCTCCCGTTTATATCCAGATTTTCAAACAAGAACGTAAACTCGAATTGTATGCTCAGCTCGACGGCGAATATCGTCTGATCGGCAGTTACGGCATCTGCGATTTTTCTGGCGGTTTAGGAAATAAACGTCGTGAAGGTGATTTTAAAAGCCCGGAAGGTTTCTACAACGTGGATATTCACCACCTGAAACCGGACAGCCGCTTTTATCGCGCCATCAACATAGGTTTCCCCAACGCCTATGACATCTCGCAAGGTTATTCAGGTAAGTATCTGATGATCCACGGCAACTGCAAATCTATCGGTTGCTACGCGATGACTGACGGTTATATGGATGAAATCTTCACCTACGTGCAGGCGGCCTTCCAGTTCGGCCAGCGCAACGTGCAGATCAGCATTTATCCGTTCAAAATGACCGATGCCAACATGCAGTCGCACAAAAACTCAAGCTACATCACGTTCTGGCGTCAGCTACAGCCGGGCTTTGCGTACTTTGAGAAGCACCATCAGCCACCGAACGTTGTGGTGACTAATGGGAAATATGAAGTGCTGCAACCGTTGTCAAACATCCCGCTGCCTTCACAGCTGGCGTTCGCCCCGGTGAAATAATGCGAATTCACCTGGAGCAATTTTGTTCCAGGTTTCGTTTGCCGTCAGCGGTTGCGTGGCAATCACGGTGACGACATCATCCGGTGTCGTCTGCTGCTGAAAATCAATTTCCACATCCTGATCCAACAACGTTGCCTTTCCGAAAGGCGCCCGCCGCGTGATCCAGTGCAGATTGGTCGAACAATAGGCCATCACAAAATGCCCGTCCGACAACAGCATATTAAACACGCCCTTTTGCCGTAACTCATCTGCCAGCGACGCAATATACCGGAACACCGGCGGCCAGCTGGCCGGACGACGCGGATAACGCTGCGTAAGTTTATGCAGCAACCAGCAAAATGCGTATTCACTGTCGGTTTGCCCGACCGGACGCAACGTACCGGTATCCAGCTGACGATAACCGCGAAGCTGGCCGTTGTGCGCGTAAGTCCAGTTATGGCCCCACAGTTCGCGGGTAAACGGATGGGTATTCTCCAGCGCCACTTCGCCACGGTTAGCCTGACGAATATGGGAAATCACCGCGCAGGATTTGATCGGATAATCCTGAACAAGGCGGGCAATAGGCGAATTAAAACTCGGCATCGGATCTTTAAAAGTACGACAGCCATTCCCCTCGTAGAAGGTAATGCCCCAGCCGTCTTTATGCGGGCCTGTCCCGCCACCGCGCTGCACTAATCCACTGAAACTGAAGCAAATATCAGTTGGAACGTTAGCGCTCATCCCGAGCAATTCGCACATCTCCCGCCTCCTTTACAGCAAAAGCATTACGCCTTCGCCATCTCTTTTTCGATTAATAAGATCAGGATATGAATCACTTTAATGTGGATTTCCTGCACGCGGTCAGCGAAGCCAAAGTGTGGCACGCGAATTTCCACGTCAGCAGAACCGTCCATTTTACCGCCGTCTTTTCCGGTCAGGGTAATAACTTTCATGCCTTTGGCGCGCGCGGCTTCAATCGCTTTGATCACGTTACCGGAATTGCCGGATGTGGAGATGCCCAACAGCACATCGCCTTTCTGACCCACGGCTTCCAGATAACGGGAGAAGATATATTCGTAACCGAAATCGTTGCCCACGCAGGAGATGTGGCTGACGTCAGAAATCGCAATCGCCGGGTAGCCCGGACGGTTTTCACGATAGCGGCCGGTCAGTTCTTCTGCGAAATGCATGGCGTCACAGTGTGAACCGCCGTTACCGCAGGAAATCACTTTCCCACCCGCCTTGAATGAATCGGCCAGCAGCACTGCTGCACGTTGAATAGACTCAATATTTGCCGGATCGCCGATGAATTTATTCAGCGTAGCAGCAGCTTCGTTCAGTTCAGTACGGATAATATCCTGGTACATAGCAGCCTCTTTTATGTCCATTTGCAGCCAGCTGTGGCTGGCCGATAGCAATAAAACTTTCCGCTGAGCAGTTTAACGGAAAGCCGAAACAGCGAGAAGCCAAGAAGCGGTAATGATTCTTATAGTTTCCGTTTTTGACGCTTCGTGCGGCCGGTTTGTGAGCTGTGTTGTAATTAGTATGTAAACACATTGATAAAGAAATGAGCATGAACTAAAACCATTGTATCCCTACAACAGGTCAGACCTCCTACTACTCAGGAGCTTTACTATGATGGTTCTTAGCATTGTTGCATTTGTCGTGATCCTTGGTGCGTTGTTCTATCACAAGGTCAACCTTGCCTTTAGCAGCCTGATTTTACTGGCATTTACTGCTGCCATGGGCGCCATTCATCTTTGGACGTTGTGGCTGTTACTGCCACTGGCGATTATTCTGCTGCCGTTCAATGTGCCCGCACTGCGCCGCGCATTGTTCTCCGCGCCGGCACTTCGCACCTTCCGTAAAGTGATGCCCGCCATGTCGCGTACCGAAAAAGAAGCGATTGAAGCCGGTACGACCTGGTGGGAAGGCGATCTGTTCGGCGGTAAGCCGGACTGGAGAAAATTGCAGGATTACCCTGAACAACACCTGACCGAAGAAGAGCAGCGCTTTATCGACGGCCCGGTTGAAGAAGCCTGTCGCATGGCGAACGACTTTGAGATCACGCACGAACTGGCTGATTTGCCGCCGGAGTTGTGGGCGTATCTGAAAGAGCACCGCTTCTTCGCGATGATCATTAAGAAAGAGTACGGCGGTCTGGAATTCTCCGCTTACGCTCAGGCCCGCGTGTTACAGAAACTGGCGGGTGTATCCGGAATTCTGGCGATCACCGTCGGCGTGCCGAACTCCCTCGGTCCGGGCGAATTGCTGCAACATTACGGCACCGAAGAACAGAAAGACCACTATCTGCCTCGTCTGGCTCAAGGTCTGGAAATCCCTTGTTTCGCCCTGACCAGCCCGGAAGCCGGGTCTGATGCCGGCGCAATTCCGGATTTCGGTATCGTCTGTAAAGGCCAGTGGCAGGGTAAAGAAGTGCTCGGTATGCGCCTGACCTGGAACAAGCGTTACATCACGCTGGCACCTATCGCCACCGTGCTCGGTCTGGCGTTTAAACTGAAAGACCCCGACCATCTGCTTGGCAGTGAAACGGATCTGGGTATTACCTGTGCGCTGATCCCTACGGACACCCAGGGCGTGGAAATTGGCCACCGCCACTTCCCGCTGAACGTGCCATTCCAGAACGGTCCAACCCGCGGTAACGATATTTTCGTTCCGATCGATTACATCATCGGCGGCCCGAAAATGGCCGGTCAGGGCTGGCGTATGCTGGTGGAATGTCTGTCCGTGGGTCGCGGCATTACCCTGCCGTCTAACTCCACCGGCAGCCTGAAATCACTGGCGATGGCGACCGGTGCTTACGCGTACATTCGCCGTCAGTTCAAACTGCCTATCGGTAAAATGGAAGGCATCGAAGAACCGCTGGCGCGTATTGCCGGTAACGCTTATGTGATGGACGCCGCTGCAACGCTCATCACCAACGGCATTATGCTCGGTGAAAAGCCGGCAGTGCTGTCGGCGATTGTGAAATATCACTGTACCCACCGTGGTCAGCGCGCTGTCATGGACGCGATGGATATCACCGGCGGTAAAGGCATCATGCTCGGTAAAAGCAACTTCGTGGCCCGGACCTATCAGGGCGCGCCGATTGCCATCACCGTGGAAGGCGCCAACATTCTGACCCGCAGCATGATCATCTTCGGTCAGGGCGCTATCCGTTGCCATCCTTACGTTCTGCGTGAAATGGCGGCGGCTGAGAAAAATGATCTGGACGATTTCGACCGTGCGCTGTTCGGGCATATCGGCCACGTCGGCAGCAACAAAGTGCGCAGCTTCTGGCTCGGTCTGACCAACGGCCGCACCAGCGATACGCCGGTTAACGATAAAACCGCGCGTTATTACCAGCACATTAACCGTCTGAGCGCTAACCTCGCGCTGCTGGCTGACGTGTCCATGGGCGTGCTGGGCGGCAGCCTGAAACGTCGTGAACGTATTTCCGCCCGGCTCGGCGATATCCTCAGCCAGATGTATCTGGCGACGGCGACCCTGAAACGCTTTGATGAAGAAGGTTGCAACGAGGCTGATTTACCGTTGGTTCACTGGGGCGTGCAGGATTGTCTGCATCAGGCCGAAGTGGCTATCGACGACCTGCTGCGTAACTTCCCGAATGCGTTTGTGGCGGGTGTGATGCGCCTGGTGATTTTCCCGCTGGGCCGTTCACACGCGGCACCGTCAGATCGTCTTGATCATGAACTGGCGCGTATTCTTCAGGTGCCTTCTGCGACCCGCAGCCGCATTGGTCGCGGTCAGTATCTGACGCCAAGCGAGCACAACCCGGTCGGGCTGCTGGAAGAAGCGTTACTGGATATTCTGGCCGCCGAACCGGTGCATAAACGCCTGTGCGACGCGATGGGTAAAAAACTGCCGTTCACCCGTCTGGATATTCTGGCGCAAAAAGGTCTGGATGCCGGTCACCTGAGCGCCGACGACGCGCGCATTCTCAGCCGTGCGGAAGAAAGCCGCCTGCGTTCTATTAACGTCGATGATTTTGAGCCACACGAACTGGCCGCGAAAAAGCAGGACGTGGAGGAAGAAAGCGCAAAAAAGGATGACGCCAAACCGCGCCATACCGAAGCCGCTTAATTCTTAAAATTTACGGTTAAAAAAAGCCTGAGTGTTTACGCACTCAGGTTTTTTCTTTTCTGGATGACGGGTAATCAGAAGTAATACTTGAATCTTACACGCCCGCCATAGCGCTGATCGCTGTCATTATCGTTGCTGTAATGTTTATCCGCTTCCAGCATCGACACGTACGCGCCCAGATAGACATTGAAGTTCTTCATGTCCATCACGTTCGGGATGAGATAACTGGCGTGGATCGTATGAATATCGTAGCTCCCCGGCTCGCTGAACCAGTCATCACCGGCGTTTTCGTCATTCATTGGCCGTAAACCGTTGGCATTAAACTCTTCAATACGGTTATGCGCGTAGATGTAACCCAGTTCGAAGTTTTTCCACAGGGCATTAGTGCCGACCGTGAAATCTTTCTCGTCGGAGGCGTCCATGTACGCCGTGCTCAGGTTCGCTACGATGCCGTTTTCCGGATCCGCTTTCTGCCCGTTCCAGGTCATGGTCATGCCGTAACCGTTACGTTTGGACTGATCAATGGTTTCGCCCTGATCGTTCTTGTAGCCGTAAGCATTGTTGACGATATTGGTTTCCATCGCCGCAGCGACGGAGAACGCCTCGCCTTCCCAGGCAATAACCGGCCGCAGATACGCGACGTTTTTATCCTGTTCAAGATGGTTTCCGTGATAGTTATTTTCGGCAAACAGCGAAGTGCCGTCTTCAAGCAGAGTATTGAGTTCGAAATACCAGTTACCGATATTTTTATTCAGCAGAATATTACCGCCGCTGTCGCTACGTCCGCGCCCTTCTTTCATCATGTAGACGGCTTTGTTGAATAAATCGAACTTTTGGCCGTAATCAGGATCAGATCACCACATTCCCGATCCTGTAGC
>NZ_JAEMGT010000066.1:0-88832 GCF_017655185.1 Rahnella sp. ChDrAdgB13
GCTTGGTAGCGCAACTGGTTTGGGACCAGTGGGTCGGAGGTTCGAATCCTCTCTCGCCGACCACATTTGAAAGACCTGCTTTTTAAAGCAGGTTTTTTTTCGTCTGTAGTTTCTCAAATCCCTTTCCTGCCCGTTGTAGCCGTTTCACGACATTGCTCTTGTTATCTGTCTCTGTCTTGAGACATTTATCTTATTGATAAGTAAAGAGTCATCCGGTCAGGGTTTTGTCTGTCGTTTAGCGGAGACAGATTGAGGTGGCTGCGAAATGCTATGGGGCCTGGATCCTATATTCACTGGTTGCGCAAAATAATAAAATGCTTATTTTTCAATGAGATTAAAAATTTCACATCCGCTATTGCCATGCTGGCACGCCTCCTGCATTATTCCTGCCGTAGATGCTCATTCCACCCATTATGTTTGCTCCGGCTTCATAAACCTGGGAATGATGCAGAGCCAATTTATAGTGCCTATTGTCATCCTGACCGATAACGCTGATGCGTTATCAACCAGAAGGCAAAACGTTGAGTGAGGCACTCATCTGTTGTCCTGGACCTGATTGTTTTTATACACCTGCTTATATTGCAGGTGTTTTTTTATGTGCGGTTTGCACCAGGCGTAAAAAAGGCTCCCAAAGGAGCCTTTTGCATAATGTGAAGTCCTGTTCTGATTAACGTTGCTGATCGTTATTGAGCGTCAGCATCAGCCCTTCACGGCGCATCTCAGCCGCTTCAGCCGGTTTATGCAGTTTATCCAGTGCATCAGCCAGCCACGCGTAATCGTAAGCATCAGGACGCTGCTTCAGCGCTTCACGGAAAGCCTCGCTCGCTTTTAGCCATTCGCCATGCTTCATCAGCAACTGTCCCAGCGTGCTGCTCAGCAGCGGCGACGGACCGTTTTGTTTAATCAGTTGATACAGCGTTTTTTCCAGTTGCTCCGGATTACCGGAACGCAGTTTAGGCATCAGCGCGACCAGACGGTCGTCATACTGGCGTTTAAGGCCGTCGAGAATCACTTCCTGCGCCAGATCCTGATCGTTGCATTCAATCAAATGTTTCGCCATCGCGATCTGCAACGCCACTTCATGACGGGTCTTGCGACTCTGATCTTTCCACCAGCGCTTAAGGCCGTCGCTGCCTTCTTCTGCCATCAGCTGGTTCATCATGCCGATATACGCTTGTTCCTGAAGAACACGCAGTTCGTCGTCGGTATGAATGTCCGCTTTCGCCATCGAAGGCAAAATTTCCAGCAGCGAACCGTAAGCGCCGGTGCGAAGATAAGCCTGCTCCGCCAGACGTAAAATTTCCGGATGGCGCGGCGACTGCCCGAGCAACCGGTCAACGCCGTGGCGCGCAGCATGGATTTCACCTTGCGCCAGCTGGATGCGGACACGGGTGATATCCACCGGCATCTGGTCGGTATCGGCAATTTCTGCCGCACGTTCAAGATACTGATTCGTGCGGATATCATCACCACGCTGTTGCGCTGCTTCAGCGGCAAGCAGGTAATTCACCACCGGCTGATCGGCGTGATCGGCATTGCGGGCCAGCAATTTCTCAATCTGACGATGATCGCCTTCCGCCAGTTTCAGCATGGCGGCTTTGGTCTGCTTGCGTGCTTTTGAGCTTTTACGCCCGGCAAACCAGCCGCGTGTTCGTGCGCCAGTCCGCAAAACGCGGCGAAGGATCCACTCGATGAAAAACAGCACCAGAATCAGGACGACCAGCATGATGACCAGACCGGTGACGCTGGTTTCAATGTTGTAATTGTCCGTCTGAATCAGAACGTAGCCCTGATGGCCGGCCAGTATCGGGCCGACGATGATCCCGGCAAACACAATCAGGAACAGCACGAAAACTCGTAACATGCGTTATCCCCCCTGTGTTGCGGCGGCGGGCTGCTGAAGCAGGTTACGCACGCGGGTCTGCATCAGTTTTTCCAGCATCGGCTGGCTTTTCAGCTCATCCGGCACATCCATCGAAACAGATTGCTGGCTGAGGTTGTCCAGTTCTTCCAGGAAAGCTTTGGTCGACGGATCTGACGTATCAAAGTAGGCGCGAACCCAGGTGGATACGCTTTCCAGCGACTGTTTGTAGACTTCATCCTGATGGCGCGGGACGGCTTGCGCAGCAATCAGCAGGCGCGAGCGGATATTTTCCCGCAGATACACATCCTGATTTGGCGCCAGCAGCGGTTCTGCGCTGGTATCACGACGGCGGATGGTGATGAAGTCATCCATAAAGTTGTGCCAGCTTTTGGTCAGATTCTGACGCCATTCGGCCAGTGAGCCGGACAAACTGGAACTGTCGCTGTCCATCGGGGAATCGTCGGTGTCATTGTCTGCCAGACGCAGGTTATCCACCTGATTCGACAGCTGATTCAGTTTCAGAATGATGCCGTCGAAATCGACCTGAGCTACAGCGGACAAACTGCCGACGTCTTCGTTCAGCGCACGGCGAACGTCGATGAGGCTGGGATCGTTCATATCAGCCAGGCTTGCATCAGCACTTTTCAGCAGCGCAGCGGCAGTCGTGACATCCTGATCGCTCCAGAGTTTACGGCCCGCCAGTTTCACCAGATAGTCGGCTTGCGCCAGTAACCAGGTTTTGGCATCGCTGCCGGAAATACTGGCCACTTTGTCCTGCAATTCGTTCAGCTGACGGCCGAATGATGCCTGCTGACGCTCGGCGTCCTGCCGGGTTTTGTCCTGCTGAGCGAGCAGGGCAGCAATTTGCTGTTTATCCTGTTGCTGGGTTTTTTGCAGGGCATCGAGTTGTTCAGAAAGCGCTTCGTTGGAAGCCGCCTGAGCCAGCGATTGCTGATGGCCGTGGTAATAAAGGCCCGCGCCAAGCGCAATCACTAAAATAATTGCGATAGCGCCTAACACCGGCGCGGTACGCTGCTTTCTTCGCAACGATTTCAGCTCCTGGTCGCGGCCGGAGGCGTCTGGCTGGGGGCTATCAACCGCGCTGGAGATCATCACTTCATCATCCGCAGCGGAAGGATTTTTTTGTTCCGTCATTTTGGCACATCCCTTAGTCAGGTAGTTGTAATGCGCGGATCAGCGCATCATTATCTGCATTATCGGCAACCCGAATGGCGCTCCAGCCAAGCTGGCGGGCAAGGGTTGCCAAACGTTCGCTGACCACCACCAGATTACAGCGCAGTAACCATGAGTTTCGGTAGTAATCAGGAACTAACTGGTACAGCTGTTGCAGCATTTCTCCGCTGGTTACCACCAGCGTGTCAATTCCGGCGCGTTGCCATTGGGCGCTTTGCTCGCTGGCATCGTAATGAATCGGGCTGCGCTGATAACACTCGCAGTACGTCACGTCGACGCCCCGTTCAGTCAGTGTTTCCGCCAGGAGTTCACGCCCGCCGTTGCCGCGCAATATCAGCGCTTTTTTGCCTTCGAGGCGGCGCAGCGTCGGAAGCTTGAGCAGCATTTCGCTGGTTTCACCGTCCTGCGGATAAAGTACAGGCAAGCTGCTGACCCGGTGAAAAAGCAGGCCGGTGGTTCGGCCAATCGCGTAATAATTGAGGCTCTCCGGCCAGCGAACCGCGGCCTGACGTAATGCGCGATCGGCGTAATTCACGGCATGTTGTGAGAGTACAAACACCAGATCCTGCTGATTTAATGAGGATAGCAGGTTCGGCAACATTGCGAGCTGGTTCCCCGGTGCAAATTCAATCAGCGGGGAATGGAAGGCCACCCGGCCTAAAGTGCGCAACCGGCTGACCAGTGCTTCTCCTCCCGGAGAGGGGCGGGTGACCAGAATGGTCATTTCGGGGCGTTTCCCTGATAGACCTCATGCAGAATTTCACGGGCACCGTTGGCCAGCAACTCTTCGGCCAGATCAACACCCATGCTTTCGGCATTTTCTGAAGGGCCGCGACGTTCGCCACACACCATCTGACTGCCGTCCGGTGCGCCAACCAGCGCACGGAGCCAGAGTTCATTACCTTCCAGCTCGGCGTAACTGCCGATAGGCACCTGACATCCGCCTTCAAGGCGCATATTCATGGCGCGTTCGGCCTCCACGCGCAGCGTGGTTTCGCGGTGCGCCAGAGGCGCGAGTAGATCGCGGGTGATCTGGTCATCAAGGCGGCATTCGATACCGACAGCGCCTTGTCCGACTGCGGGCAGACATTCTTCCGGCGTCAGGGCTGTGCGGATACGGTCTTCCAGACCCAGACGTTTCAGCCCGGCAACGGCCAGAATAATGGCATCGTATTCGCCGTTATCGAGTTTGGATAAACGTGTGCCGACGTTCCCGCGCAAATCGCGGATCTGCAAGTCAGGACGTTTCTGACGCAGCTGACACTGACGGCGCAGGCTGGACGTTCCAACGATGCTACCGTGCGGCAAGTCGGCCAGGCTGGCGTAATGATTGGAGACGAAAGCATCGCGCGGGTCTTCGCGTTCGCAAATAGTGACCAGGCCGAGACCTTCGGGGAATTCAACCGGCACATCTTTCATGGAATGTACGGCGATATCTGCGCGTCCATCCAGCATGGCCAGTTCAAGCTCTTTAACGAACAAACCCTTGCCGCCCACTTTGGCCAGAGGAGTATCTAAAATGATATCTCCCTTCGTGACCATTGGGACCAGTTCCACCTGTAAACCGGGGTGACAGGCCATCAGCCGGGTTTGAACATATTGTGCCTGCCACAAAGCCAGAGGGCTCTGCCGGGTGGCAATTCGAATGATTTTGTCTAACATGTTTGTTACCGTTTAACTGTCTCTGCGACCATCCTACCACTGACAATAGAAAGCTGTCAGCGTAAGAAGGCATTCGTAAAAGAGGGTTAACGATGATGGAGGTCATTTGTTCCATTCAGGAACAGGCAGTAAAATCCAGAGAAGCGGAAGAGTAATTGTGGTGCGTTACTTTCTTTACGGTCAATCAGCAAGGTGTTAAATTGATCACGTTTCCAGCAATTATTCGTCAACTATTTGCACAATCGCGGTTGTTCAAAGCATAAGCATCACGATAAATGACGGATTTGGAACGGGGTTATTTCCAGACACTGTATAATCAGGCGAAACGTCTTGTACCTCTACATCGAGACATTGAAGCAAAGATTGGATGCGATCAACCAGTTACGAGTCGATCGTGCACTGGCAGCAATGGGCCCTGCGTTTCAACAGGTCTACCAGCTGCTTCCCGTCTTTCTACATCAACATCACCCTCTGATGCCGGGATACCTTGAAGGTAAGGTTCCGCACGGTATCTGCGTTTTCACGCCTGATGAATCCCAAAATACCTATTTAAATGACCTCGAAGATAAATGGGAAAGCGCGCTCGAACCTCTTGCGAAAGGCGAATTGCCGATTACTGGCGTGTATTCGATGGGGAGCACCTCCTCCATTGGTCAGAGCCAAAGCTCAGATCTCGATATCTGGGTATGCCACCAGTCCTGGCTCGATAACGAAGAGCGCAACCGCTTACAGCAAAAATGCAGCCTGTTAGAGAAATGGGCCGCGTCGCTGGGCGTGGAAGTCAGTTTCTTCCTGATTGATGAAAACCGCTTCCGCCACAATGAAAGCGGCAGTCTGGGCGGTGAGGACTGTGGTTCCACGCAGCACATTTTATTGCTCGACGAATTCTACCGGACGGCAGTCCGCCTGGCCGGTAAACGTATTCTCTGGAATATGGTGCCGGGCGAAGAAGAAGGGCATTACGATGAATATGTTCTTTCTCTTTATGCACAGGGCGCGCTGACGCCTAATGAATGGCTCGATCTCGGTGGCCTCAGTACGCTTTCGGCAGAAGAGTATTTTGGCGCGAGCCTCTGGCAGCTCTATAAAAGTATTGATTCGCCGTACAAAGCGGTGCTGAAAACGCTGCTGCTGGAAACCTATTCGTGGGAATACCCGAAAACACAATTGCTGGCGATGGATATCAAACAACGTCTGCATCAGGGTGAAATCGTCTGCTTCGGTCTTGATTCATATTGTATGATGCTCGACCGGGTGACCCGTTACCTCACCCAGATTGAAGATTTCACCCGCCTTGATTTAGTCCGCCGCTGTTTCTATTTAAAAGTCTGCGAAAAGCTGTCCCGCGCCCGTGCGTCGGTGGGATGGCGTCGCGAAATTCTCAGCCAGCTGGTGGGAGAATGGGGTTGGGATGAAGAGCGTCTGGCGATCCTGGACAACCGGGCGAACTGGAAAATCGAGCGCGTGCGCGAAGCGCATAACGAACTGCTTGATGCCATGATGCAAAGCTATCGCAACCTGATTCGCTTTGCCCGTCGCAACAATTTAAGCGTCAGCGCCAGCCCGCAGGATATCGGCGTGCTGACCCGTAAGTTGTACGCCGCATTCGAAGCGCTGCCGGGTAAAGTCACGCTGGTGAATCCGCAGATTTCACCTGATCTGTCCGAAAACGATTTAACCTTTATTCATGTGCCGATTGGCCGTGCGAACCGCACCGGCTGGTACCTGTATAACCAGTCGCCGTCGATGGAGTCTATCGTCAGCCATCAGCCGCTGGAATATAACCGTTACCTGAATAAACTGGTGGCATGGGCGTATTTCAACGGCCTGCTGACATCGACCACGCGCCTGCACATTAAAAGTGGCAGTCTGTGTGACATCGCTAAACTGCGCGAACTGGTGGCCGATGTGTCCCACAGTTTCCCGCTGCGTTTACCGGCACCGACGCCAAAAGCGTTGTACAGCCCGTGCGAAATCCGTCATCTGGCGATTATCGTTAACCTAGAACACGATCCGACTGCCGCATTCCGCAATCAGGTCGTGCATTTTGATTTCCGTAAGCTGGATGTTTTCAGCTTCGGTCAGAATCAGGAATGCATGGTTGGCAGCATTGATTTGCTTTACCGCAACTCGTGGAATGAAGTGCGTACGCTGCATTTCAGCGGCGAGCAGGCGGTGCTGGAAGCGCTGAAAACCATTCTGGGTAAAATGCATCAGGACGCCGCGCCGCCGGAATCGGTGGAAGTGTTCTGCTACAGCCAGCATTTGCGCGGGCTTATCCGCACGCGCATTCAGCAACTGGTATCGGAATGCATTGAGCTGCGCCTGTCCAGCAAACGTCTGGAACCTGGCCGTTTCAAAGCGGTACGCGTTTCCGGGCAGACCTGGGGACTGTTCTTCGAGCGTCTGAGCGTTTCCGTGCAGAAACTGGAAAACGCCGTCGAGTTTTATGGAGCCATTTCCAATAACAAACTGCACGGTTTGTCGGTGAAATTGCAGACCGATCAGGCGCATCTGCCCGCGGTTATTGACGGCTATGCGAGCGAAGGTATCATCCAGTTCTTCTTCGAAGACAGCGCCGACGATATCGGCTTTAACATCTATATTCTTGATGAGTCGAACCGCGTCGAGGTGTATCACCACTGCGAAGGCAGCAAAGAAGATCTGGTGCGCGACGTCAGCCGTTTCTACTCTTCCTCACATGACCGCTTCACCTATGGCTCTAGTTTCATTAACTTCAACCTGCCTCAGTTCTACCAGATTGTGACGCTTGATGACCGTATCCAGGTGATCCCATTCCGCAGCAACGCGTTATCTGCGACCTGCGCTGTTATCCCGGAAAGCGACGCGGAACCCTCCCGCCTGAAACAGCAATTCCAGCTGCATTAGAAAAAGTGTTCCTCTGGCGGACACGCGGCAGAATATCCGGCTTTCTTTCCCTTTAAATCCCAAAAATGTGCCCGCGGGTTTTATCGATTCCTGTTGCTTTTCATGATCCACCTGCGATGATAGAGAGCTTGGTCGCATGAATTACAGGCATTCATAAAATGAAAAACGTTTTACGCTGGTCTCTGGCCGCGACGATACTATTTGCTCTCTCCGGTTGCGGGCTGAAAGGGCCGCTTTATTTCCCACCACCGGAAAAAGCCACAAAGCAAAAAACCAGCAATGTACCGGGTACTGCTAACGACGGTTCTTCGCAGCAGAAAGGTGTATCACCCGAAGATCTCACGACGAACTCCAGAGATTAATCAGCACTTTGTGTCGGCGTGCCGGCGGCTGTGTGCCGGTTCGTATCATGAAGGGATCATCGCGACTGGATTTGACCAGCGGTAAACGGAGTCAGTTATGCAGTTCTCCAAAATGCACGGCCTGGGCAACGATTTTATGGTCGTTGACGCCGTCACTCAAAATGTCTATTTCTCTCCTGAGTTGATCCGTCGATTGTCCGATCGTCACCGTGGTGTGGGTTTTGACCAGCTGCTGGTGGTAGAGCCTCCTTACGATCCCGAATTAGACTTCCATTACCGTATTTTCAACGCGGATGGCAGCGAAGTGGCGCAATGTGGTAACGGTGCGCGCTGTTTTGCCCGCTTCGTGCGCATCAAAGGTCTGACCAACAAACGCGACATTCGCGTCAGTACGCAGACTGGCCGTATGACGCTGACTGTCACGGAAGATGAAGACGTTCAGGTCAATATGGGCGAGCCGGTTTTCGAACCGCAGCAGGTTCCTTTCCGTGCAGCAAAACTGGAAAAGACCTATATTCTGCGTGCAGAAGAGCGCACAGTATTTTGCGGCGTCGTGTCGATGGGAAACCCGCATTGCGTATTGCAGGTTGAGGATGTTCTGACGGCAGAAGTCGAAATCCTCGGCCCGGTGCTTGAAAGCCACGAGCGTTTTCCTGAGCGCGTGAACGTCGGGTTCATGCAGATTGTCAGCCCGGAAAGCGTCAAACTTCGCGTATATGAGCGCGGAGCGGGAGAAACACAGGCATGCGGAAGCGGTGCCTGTGCGGCGGTTGCCATAGGAATTCAGCAAGGTTTACTTGCAGAAGAAGTTCAGGTGGAACTGCCGGGAGGCAGCCTCGATATTCACTGGAAAGGGCCAGGTCATCCGCTGTATATGACCGGACCTGCCACTCATGTTTACGACGGATTTATTCATCTATGAACAATCTTGATGACCAGATTGAACCGGTGATTGCGCTTGACGACGACAGCGTCATGCAATATCTGCTGCAAAACCCGGATTTCTTTATCCGCAATGCCCGCAGCGTTGAACAGATGCACGTTCCGCACCCGGTAAAAGGCAGCACTTCGCTGGTGGAGTGGCAGCTCGGACGTCAGCGTCATCAGATTGCGCAGCTGGAAGAAGAAATTACCTTGCTGATGGAGCAGGCGTCGATCAATGAATCGCTGTTCGGGCGGATGATTGAACTACAGGCCACGCTCGCGGCGGCCAGCAGTTTGCAGGATATGTTGAACCGCCTGCAACGCTGGGCGCGCAGTCTCGGGCTGGCGGGCGCCAATGTGCGCCTGTTCAGCGAAGGCTGGCGCATCGGTGCGCCTTCTGATTTCACCCATCTGGCGGTGAGTCGCAGCGCATTTGAATCCATGCGCATTCAGCGTCTGGGCGAAACACCCCACTATCTTGGCGGCCTGAACGGTCCCGAACTGTTACTGTTATTGCCCCAGGCCAAAGCCGTGGGTTCTGTCGCGCTTTCCCTGATGGGTGAGCAAGGCGAACTGGGCGTGCTGATTTTCAGCAGTCGCGACCCGCAACACTATCAGCCGGGAATGGGCACCGTCTTACTCGATCAGTTGGCTAAAATGCTGCCTGGCCTGCTGGAACGTTGGATCGAACGGGTATGAGCCACACCGAATCGCCTCTGTATCCCGCAGTCGAGGCGTTTCTGCGTTATTTGCACGTCGAACGTCAGCTCAGTCCGTTAACGACTACCAATTACAGCCGTCAGTTAGACGCCCTGATCGTGATCGCTGGCGAGATTGGCATTGCTCACTGGCAACAGCTTGATGCGCCGAAAGTGCGTATGTTGCTGGCCCGCAGTAAACGCGCCGGTCTTGGCGCATCCAGTCTGGCGCTGCGCATGTCTTCGCTGCGCAGCTTTCTCGACTGGCTGGTGCGTCAGGGCGTGTTAAGCGCCAATCCTGCCAAAGGGATTTCCACCCCGCATTCTCCAAAACATCTGCCGAAAAATCTCGACGTCGATGAGGTGAATAAACTGCTGGAAATCGACCTCGACGATCCGCTTTCCGTGCGTGACCGCGCGATGCTGGAAGTGATGTACGGCGGCGGGTTACGTTTATCCGAACTCGTGGGCATCGACTGCAAGCATATTGATATGGCTTCAGGCGAGGTGCGTGTTCTGGGGAAAGGCAGCAAAGAGCGCAAAGTGCCCATCGGTCGAACGGCGGTGACCTGGCTGGAGCACTGGCTGGAAAGACGTGCGCTGTTTGGCCCGAAGGACGACGCGCTGTTTCTGTCGAGCCAGGGCAACCGGATTTCCGCCCGCAACGTACAAAAACGCTTCGCGGAGTGGGGCGTGAAACAGGGCGTGAACAGCCATATTCATCCGCATAAACTGCGTCACTCGTTTGCCACGCATGTGCTGGAATCCAGCGGCGATTTACGCGCAGTACAGGAATTACTGGGCCACGCGAATTTGTCTACTACGCAAATCTACACCCATCTGGACTTTCAACATCTGGCGACGGTTTACGACGCCGCGCATCCCCGCGCAAAACGAGGAAAATCATGATGAAGTTCTATCGTCCGCTGAAACGCATTGAAGCGATCACCTTCGATTTAGACGACACGCTGTATGACAATTACGATGTTATCCGTCGTACCGATTCTGAAACGCTGAAATCGATTCAGGGTTTTCATCCGGCACTGGCCGACATGGCACCGGATACCATCCGCCTGATGCGTGCAGAATTGCTGGCAGAGGACGCAGAGATTTATCACGACGTCACTGAGTGGCGTCGTCAGGCAGTGCATCTGGCCATGACCCGCGCGGGTCTCGGTGAAAGCGATGCAAAACAGGGTACGAAAGCTGCCATGGAAACCTTCGCCCTGTGGCGCAGCCGTATTTATGTACCGGAAGAAAACCACGATGCGCTGGCCGCACTGGCTGAACGCTGGCCTTTAGTGGCGATCACCAATGGCAATGCCGATCCACACGCCTGTGGTCTGGCGCAATATTTTCAGTTTACCCTGCGCGCAGGGGATCATGGCCGGGCGAAACCTTACGCCGACATGTATAAAAAGGCGTCGATGAAGCTGGATATTCCGCTGGAAAACATCCTTCATGTCGGCGATGACCTGACGACAGACGTCGCGGGTTCCGTCCGTTGCGGCATGCAATCGTGCTGGATTAATCTGCGTAAAGGCGACCTGATGTACATTAAGGATGCCCGTCTGTTGCCGCATATTGAGATTTCGCAGTTGGCATCGCTGACAGCATTGCTATAATCCCTTCATAAATTACTCTGTATAAATTCACAGTAGAAAAGCATTCATCTGGTGAGTGCTTTTCTCATCCTGACAAACGGTGCCTATGGACGTTTCTGACCTGCTCGACAGCCTGAATGAAAAACAACGTGAAGCCGTGGCCGCGCCGCGCAGCAATCTGTTGGTGCTGGCCGGGGCAGGCAGTGGCAAAACCCGCGTGCTGGTTCACCGCATCGCGTGGCTGCTGGCGGTAGAAAAGTGCTCGCCGTATTCCATTATGGCGGTCACCTTCACTAACAAAGCGGCAGCAGAAATGCGCCACCGTATCGACCAGCTGATTGGCACCAGTCAGGGCGGCATGTGGATTGGTACCTTCCACGGCCTCGCGCACCGATTGCTGCGCGCACATCACCTAGACGCCAAACTGCCGCAGGATTTCCAGATCCTCGACAGCGACGACCAGATGCGTTTGATCAAGCGCCTGATAAAAGCCCTGAACATTGATGAGAAACAATGGCCACCGCGGCAGGCGATGTGGTACATCAACGGCAAAAAAGACGAAGGGTTGCGCCCGCAGCACGTTGAAACATATAACAATCCTGTCGAGGCAACCTGGTTACGAATTTATCAGGCCTATCAGGAAGCCTGTGACCGCGCCGGGCTGGTGGATTTCGCCGAGTTATTACTGCGCGCCCACGAACTCTGGCTGAACAAGCCGCATATTTTGCAGCATTACCGCGAACGCTTTACCAATCTGATGGTGGACGAATTCCAGGACACCAACAGCATCCAGTATGCGTGGATCCGTCTGCTGGCGGGCGACAACAATAACGTGATGATCGTCGGCGACGATGACCAGTCGATCTACGGCTGGCGCGGCGCGCAGGTCGAAAACATCCAGCGCTTCCTGAAAGATTTCCCGAATGCGGAAACCATCCGTCTGGAGCAGAATTACCGCTCGACCAGCACCATTCTGAAAGCCGCCAACTCGCTGATTGAAAATAATAACGGTCGTATGGGGAAAAACCTGTGGACCGAAGACGGTGAGGGCGAACCGATTTCACTGTATTGCGCATTCAATGAACTGGATGAATCGCGCTTTGTGGTTAACCGTATAAAAACCTGGCAGGACAACGGCGGTGCGCTGAAAGATTGCGCCATTCTTTACCGCAGCAACGCCCAGTCGCGTGTGCTGGAAGAAGCATTATTGCAGATGGCAATGCCGTACCGCATTTACGGCGGGCAGCGGTTCTTTGACCGTCAGGAAATCAAAGATGCGCTGGCGTATCTGCGTCTGATGTCAAACCGTAATGATGATGCGGCGTTTGAGCGCGTGGTGAACACCCCGACGCGCGGTATCGGCGACCGTACGCTGGATGTGGTGCGCCAGACTGCCCGTGACCGCCAGCTGACCATGTGGCAGGCCACGCGTGCCTTGTTACAGGAAAAAGTGCTGGCAGGCCGTGCGGCATCTGCCCTGCAGCGTTTCACCGAACTGGTGGACGCACTGGCGCATGAAACGTCAGACATGCCGCTGCACGTCCAGACCGACCGTGTTATCAAAGATTCCGGCCTGTTCATCATGTATGAGCAGGAAAAAGGCGAAAAAGGTCAGGCGCGTATCGAAAACTTAGAGGAACTGGTGACGGCGACGCGTCAGTTCAGCTATCAGGATGAAGACGAAGATCTGATGCCGTTGCAGGCATTCCTGTCGCACGCCGCGCTCGAGGCAGGCGAAGGGCAGGCGGATGCCAATCAGGACGCCACGCAACTGATGACGTTGCACTCGGCGAAAGGCCTGGAGTTCCCGCAGGTGTTTATCGTCGGCATGGAAGAGGGCATGTTCCCGAGCCAGATGTCACTGGAAGAAGGCGGGCGTCTGGAAGAAGAACGCCGTCTGGCGTACGTGGGTGTCACCCGCGCCATGCAAAAACTCACCCTGACCTACGCCGAAACCCGCCGCTTATACGGCAAAGAAGTCTCCCATCGTCCGTCACGATTTGTCGGAGAATTACCGGAAGATTGTGTCGAAGAAGTCAGAATGCGTGCCAATGTATCGCGCCCGATGAGTAACCGCAGCGTCGGCACGCCAACCAGCGTCAGCGATACCGGCTTCAAACTCGGCCAGCGCGTGACACACCCTAAATTTGGCGAAGGCACTATCGTCAACATGGAAGGCAGCGGCGAACACAGTCGCCTGCAGGTCGCATTCCCGGGTGAGGGGATTAAGTGGCTCGTCGCCGCTTACGCCAGGTTAGAGGCCGCAAGCTAGCTTACTTGCGATCTTGAGCCCGGGCAGTGCTCGACATCCTCATGGACTACGTGTCCATTCCGGTGTCTCCGCTCTGGCCGGACTCAACCTCGCTGCGCCGCTGACGCTTGCACAACGGCGTATTAAAGGGCGAAAACCTCACCCACTTCTGCTTTCGCATACCATTCCAGCGTTTCTTTTACGCCTTCTTCGCCTTCCGGCGGGGTGCCCGGCAGATAATCGTGTTCCTGTACCGGCTGATAAGCGCCGTGTTTCACTTCAAAAATCACGCCGCCTTCGTCGAGGGATAACACGCTGTGCCAGGTATTGGCCGGGATTTCCAGCAGACGGGTTTCTGCGCCGAGCCACAGACGGTCGGTCACTTTTCCGCTGGCATCATAAATCAGCACCAGAAAACGTCCGCGCAGGGCGGTCAGCATTTCCCAGGTGTGCGGATGGCGGTGAATACGCACGTAAGTGCCCGGCTCCATGGCGATCGCCAGACGCTGAACGTCGTCTTCCGGTGCCGGATGCATATTCAGGTTCTGACGCAGTCTTGGCGAGTGAGCCGCCCTGGTGATCAGGTCGCACAGCGTGTCTTGGTTAATCTGCTTAATCATTAGGGTCATCTGAAAAGTGTGGGGAAATCAGGTCTCTGAGTGTAGCCAAAAAAACGGCTGCACATAAGCCGGGAAACGTTGCTAACAATGCCTGAAATTTATGCATAAATGTTGCCAGAATCGATTTACTGGCGGTTGACAGTCTTTTTATTCCCGGCGTAACATGCGCGCACTATTATCAATGAGGAACTGCGCCTTGGACACACCCAGTAGATACTGGCTCAATAACCTGTTCATTAGGTACCACTTCTAAGGCCCTCCTCTTTGCTGATGGCCTTAGTGGTTGTCAGCGACCCCCGTTTTGTCGCTGTGAGTCAGATCTGAATTTGGTCTGAATTACGCCGGTGACATCTCTCACCTCGTGATTTTCTGTGCTTCAACGCGTTGTCCACTTTCCGTATTTATTGGGAGAACGGGCACATGCTGAGTGCTTTTAAATTAGAAAACAGCCGCTTATCCCGTTTAGAGCTGGACGAGTCAGACGATCTCAAAACCTCATTGTGGGTGGATTTGGTTGAACCTGACGAACAGGAGCGCGAACGCGTTCAATGTGAATTAGGGCAAAGCCTGGCGACGCGTCCTGAACTGGACGACATCGAAGCCTCCGCACGTTTCTTTGAAGACGAAGACGGTCTGCACATTCACTCCTTTTTCTATTATGAAGACGCTGAAGATCACGCGGGCAACAGCACCGTCGCCTTTACCGTGCGCGAAGGGCGTCTTTATACTCTGCGCGAGCGCGAATTACCGGCGTTTCGACTCTACCGTATGCGTGCCAGAAACCAGAAACTGGTCGATGGGAATGCGTACGAACTGCTGCTGGATTTGTTCGAAACCAAAATCGAACAGCTGGCGGATGAAATTGAAAATATCTACAGCGATTTGGAAAAACTCAGCCGCGTGATTATGGAAGGGCATCAGGGCGACGAATATGACGCTGCGCTTTCCACGCTGGCGGAGCTGGAAGATATCGGCTGGAAAGTCCGGTTGTGTCTGATGGATACCCAGCGCGCACTGAACTTTCTGGTGCGTAAAGCCCGTTTACCGGCAGGTCAGCTGGAGCAGGCGCGCGAAGTATTACGCGATATCGAATCCCTGCTGCCGCACAACGAATCCCTGTTCCAGAAAGTGAACTTCCTGATGCAGGCGGCGATGGGCTTTATCAACATCGAACAGAACCGCATCATCAAGATTTTCTCGGTGGTTTCCGTGGTATTCCTGCCGCCAACGCTGGTGGCCTCCAGCTACGGGATGAACTTCGAATTCATGCCTGAACTGAAATGGTCATTCGGGTATCCGGGCGCTATTGCGCTGATGATCCTCGCCGGCCTGGCACCTTATCTGTACTTCAAACGTAAAAACTGGCTGTAACCGGCCAGACAAAATTTCCCCTTCTTGCGCCTTGCCGCGGCGGGGGATTCCGTCTTTGTTGTGTCTTTGCGGTTCCCTCTCCTGTTTGAAATATGTTAATAAAGAGCGCTGAACTCTCTTAAAAACAGACCAACTGCCATGTTGATGGAAAGGATGGCTCCGGCGGGCCAGTGGATAATCCTCGTCGTTTCCTCGCTGATTCTCGGTATTATATTTCAAGCATTCCATGTCCCGGCTGCGTTGTTGCTCGGGCCGATGATTGTCGGCGTGCTGATGGGGCTGCTGGGCGCCAGTGTGCGCATTCACCCGTTGTTCTTCAAAATCTCGCAGGGCGTGCTGGGCTGCATGATTGCGCAAAGCCTTTCGCCATCCATTTTGCCTCCGCTTCTGAATGACTGGCCGCTGGTGCTGATGGTGCTGGTCGCAACGCTGCTGGCCAGCGGGCTTTCCGGCTGGCTGCTGGTGCGGTTCAGCCAGTTACCCGGCCCGACCGGTGCATGGGGTTCGTCACCCGGCGGTGCCAGCGCAATGGTGGCGATGGCCGGTGATTTTGGTGCAGACGTTCGTCTGGTGGCATTTATGCAGTATCTGCGCGTGTTGTTTGTTGCGACCGCTGCCGCATTTGTCGCCCGTATGGCGATGGGCGACGGCGCGTCGCTTGCCGCTGCAATTGTGTGGTTTCCGCCGCTGACGTGGCGTTTCTTTGCCACCGTTTTTCTGGCGCTGGCCGGTGTCTGGCTCGGTCCGCGTTTGCGCATTCCTTCCGGCGCGCTGCTGCTTCCGGCCGTCGTCGGCGCGGTGCTGCATTCCACCGGCACTGTCACTTTAGAAGTGCCCGAATGGCTGCTGGCGATGGCTTACACGCTGATCGACTGGAGCGTTGGCCTGCGGTTCACGCGGCCCATCTTCAAGCTGGCATTGCGCACGTTGCCGCAGATGATTGCGTCTATTATCGGCCTGATGCTGATTTGCGGGGGAATGGCGTGGGTGCTGACGAAATTACTGCATGTGGATATGCTCACGGCGTATCTGGCGACCAGCCCCGGAGGGCTGGATACCGTCGCGATTATTGCGGCGGGAAGTCATGCGGATTTGGGTTTTGTGATGGCGATGCAGACGTTGCGTCTGATCACCATCCTAGCTACCGGTCCCGCGATGGCGCGTTTTATATCACGCAGCGCTGTGCCCGCTTCTTCCTCGTCTTAGGCGGCCTTGCGTGTAAAGTGCATCGCCAATAAAGAACAGCAGCCCGACCCAGATAAAGCCGAACGTAATCAGCTGGGAAGGGTGAACGGTCTCGCCGTAGAACACCACCGCCAGCAGGAACATCAGCGTCGGGCCGAGATACTGGAAAAAGCCCAGCGTTGAAAGCTTCAGGCGCGCTGCGGCGGCGGTGAAGAACAGCAGCGGAATAGTGGTAATGATCCCGGCGGCCATCAGCATTAAGTCCAGCGACCACGGATTAGCGGCCAGATTGCTGGTCGGGCTGTTGGCGATAAAGAACAGATAGACTCCCGCAACCGGCAGCAGCCACAGCGTTTCAATCAGCATACCGGTCTGGGAATCGACGCCAATTTTCTTACGCAGCAAACCGTAGAACGCGAAAGTCAGCGACAGCCCGATCGCGATAATTGGCACGGAGCCAAATAACCACACCTGTACCAGTACTCCGGCAAACGCCAGCGCCACGGCAAACCATTGCAAACTGCGGAACCTTTCCCGCAAAAACAGCATCCCCAGCACCACATTCACCAGCGGATTGATAAAGTAGCCGAGGCTGGCTTCGAGAATGTGGTCATGGTTAATGGCCCAGATGAAAATCAGCCAGTTCCCACCGACAAGCAGGGCAGTAATCAGTAACATCCCGACTTTCTTCGGTTGTGCCAGTACCCGCCGGACGTCGCCCCAGCTGCGGCTGACGGAGAGCAGCACTAACATAAAGAAGAATGACCAGATCACCCGGTGAGTCAGAATTTCGTCAGCAGGCACCTGTCTGATGAGCTTGAAGTACGCCGGAGCGATCCCCCAGATCAGATAGGCAATAAAGGCAAAAATAATGCCCTGCCGGGTACGGTGTGCGTCCATGAGGTACCTGAAAAAGAGTAGGTAAAGAAGCGGAGTTTACCCGATTTCAGCCGACCATATAGGTCGCCGTGGTCGTGGCAATGTGTACGCCGGTATCGTTGTGCAGATCAACACGCGCCACGGACACTTTATTCCCGGCGCGGACCAGACTCGCGGACGCAATAAAGTAGTCGCCACGGCCCGGACGCAGATAATCCACACGTAAATCGATGGTGCCCATTTTCGACAGCCGCTGACGCATTTCCGCTTCCAGCAGAGGATGGTCGGGTTTATCGCGGCGGATAAGCGAACTGGTTACGCAGACCAGACCGGCGGCGACATCCAGCACCGCGGCAATTACGCCGCCATGCAGAATTTTTTGTGCCGCATTGCCCACCAGTTTAGTCTGATTGGAAAATTTCAGCTCAGCGTAATCAACATCAAGGCGTTTAAGTTCAAGCCCAAGTTCGCGGTTAAACGGCATGTCATAAACGAAAATATTGCCGATCAGTTGCAGGGCAGCCTCGTGGCTGAGGGATGAAGCAGACATGGAGTGATTCCTGACGAAAATGTAAGACGCGTATGTTCGCCGAAAAAGTTAACGGGATGTTGATTTTAGGTGCGGAAAAAAGGGAATTCCAGAGTGCGACCGATAAATGTATTCAGTGGTCATGTAGAAATGTATTTGTGTGTAAAATGTCCCGCTTTGGATTTCCGGACTTAAGTCTGCAGGAAAACGGCCAGGTAGCGGGCCAATAAACAATAACTCATTTTAAAATTTTAGGGCGAGGGTAAGGAAAATGCGTAAAATTTGGGCTGTCGGTGCCGCCATTCTGGCGTTGCCAGCGTTGAGCTATGCGGCTGAAGCCACCATTCAGGAAGTGCATGATAAACCGGCTGTTCGTGGCAGCATTATCGCCAGTATGTTGCAGGATCACGACAACCCGTTCACGCTTTATCCTTATGAATCAAACTATTTGCTGTATACCGATACCAGCAATATTAACAAAAAAGCCATTCAGTCTTATGACTGGGCGGACAATGCCAAGCACGATGAAGTTGAGTTCCAGCTGAGTCTGGCATTCCCGCTGTGGCGTGGTATCGCCGGGGATAACTCGGTGCTCGGCGCGTCTTATACGCAGAAATCGTTCTGGCAGCTTTCCAACCGTGGTGAATCTTCACCGTTCCGCGAAACTAACTATGAGCCGCAACTGTTCCTGGCCTGGGCGACGGATTACGACTTCCTGGGATGGACGTTACGCGAAGCCGAATACGGCGTGAATCACGATTCCAACGGACGTTCTGACCCGACTTCGCGCAGCTGGAACCGCGTCTATGCGCGCTTTATGGCGCAGCACGGCAACTGGCAAGTCGATGTCAAACCCTGGTATCGCCTGCCGGAAAGTGACAAAAATGACGATAATCCGGACATCACCAAATACATGGGATATTACCGTCTGAAAGTCGGGTATGCCCTCGGTGACAGCGTGTTCAGCGTGGAAAGCCGTTACAACTGGAACACCGGCTACGGCGGCGCGACAACGGGCTGGAGCTATCCGATCAGCAAACACGTTCGCTTCTACACGCAGGTGTTCAGCGGTTACGGCGAATCGTTGATCGACTACAACCACAAGCAAACTCGCGTCGGTGTCGGTATCATGCTTAACGACATGATGTAATATCCGTCATACTCAGGTTGCATGCCCTTTGGCTGCAACCTGAATTATTTAGGGTATATTATGTCGGTGCAGTACAGCCCCGGCGGCTTTAGGGTTAAGCCGGGTGGTTTGAACAGTTGGGGAATTGAGTGTCTACGGCGGCAGTGATAAACAAAGAAGAGCTGGCTCATCAGGTATTACGCGATACCTTCGGCTATCAGCAATTCAGACCAGGCCAGCAAACTATCATCAACACCGCCATTTCTGGCCGTGATTGTCTGGTAGTGATGCCCACAGGCGGCGGTAAATCGCTGTGCTATCAAATCCCCGCACTGGTGATGGACGGCCTGACGCTGGTCGTTTCGCCGCTCATTTCCCTGATGAAAGATCAGGTCGATCAACTGATGGCGGCAGGTGTTGAAGCCGGTTGCCTGAACTCGACGCAAACCCGTGAGCAACAGCTGGAAGTGATGGCCGGTTGCCGCGCGGGGCGCATCAAAATGCTGTATATCGCGCCGGAACGTCTGATGATGGGCGATTTCCTCGAACAGCTGCAACAGTGGAATCCGGCGATGCTCGCCGTCGATGAAGCCCACTGTATTTCTCAATGGGGCCACGATTTCCGTCCGGAATATCGCGCGCTCGGCCAGCTGAAACTGCGTTACCCGCAATTACCGGTGATCGCGCTGACCGCGACCGCCGATGAAGCCACCCGTAACGACATTGTTCGTCTGCTTGAGCTGAACGATCCGCTGATTCAGGTCAGCAGTTTTGACCGTCCGAATATCCGTTACACGCTGGTAGAAAAATTTAAACCGCTCGATCAGCTGATCCGCTTTGTGCAGGATCAGCGCGGCAAAAGCGGCATTATTTACTGTAACAGCCGTGCCAAAGTTGAAGACACCGCAGCACGCCTGCAAAGCCGCGGGCTGAGCGTCGGCGCGTATCACGCCGGTCTGGACAACGAAACCCGCGCCCGCGTGCAGGAAGGGTTTCAGCGCGACGACCTGCAAATAGTGGTCGCCACCGTCGCCTTTGGCATGGGCATCAACAAGCCGAACGTCCGTTTTGTGGTGCACTTCGATATTCCGCGCACCATAGAATCTTATTATCAGGAAACTGGCCGTGCCGGACGTGATGGTCTGCCCGCCGAAGCGGTGCTGTTGTACGATCCGGCTGATATGGCGTGGCTGCGCCGCTGTCTGGAAGAAAAA
Organism: Rahnella sp. ChDrAdgB13; assembly: GCF_017655185.1. Classification (NCBI taxonomy): domain Bacteria; kingdom Pseudomonadati; phylum Pseudomonadota; class Gammaproteobacteria; order Enterobacterales; family Yersiniaceae; genus Rahnella; species Rahnella sp. ChDrAdgB13. Next base: position 20,376 of record NZ_JAEMGT010000066.1, read on the forward strand.
CCGGCCGGTGCGCAACAGGATGTGGAACGCCACAAACTGAATGCGATGAACGCATTTGCCGAGGCACAGACCTGCCGCCGTCTGGTGCTGCTTAACTATTTTGGTGAAGGCAAACAAAATGCCTGCGGCAACTGCGACGTGTGCCTGGATCCGCCAAAACGCTACGATGGCCTGCTGGACGCGCAGAAAGCGCTGTCGGTAGTGGCGCGCGTCGGGCAACGCTTTGGTCTGGGTTACGTGGTCGAAGTGCTGCGCGGCTCGAACAACCAGCGTATCCGCGAATACGGCCACGAAAAACTGACCGTCTACGGCATCGGTAAAGAGCACAGCAATGAGCACTGGACCAGCGTGGTACGCCAGCTCATCCATCTCGGGCTGATTACTCAGAACATCGCCATGCATTCGGCGCTACAACTGACCGAATCTGCCCGTCCGGTATTGCGCGGCGAAATTCCGTTGCAACTGGCGGTGCCGCGTATTCAGACGCTGAAAATTAAAAGCACATCACGCCAGAAAACCTATGGCGGAAATTACGATCACAAGCTGTTTGCCAAATTGCGTAAACTGCGTAAATCGCTGGCGGATGAAAATAATGTGCCGCCATACGTGGTGTTTAACGACACAACGCTGCTGGAAATGGCCGAACATCTGCCTGTCAGTCCAGGTGATTTGCTGGATATCACCGGCGTCGGTCAGCGTAAGCTGGAGAAATTTGGTCGGCCATTTATGAATATGATCCGTGACCATATCGATAACGGTGACGAATAAGAATTCTGTTTCCTACACATAACACTGAGAGTTGATCATGCTGATGTTATTCCTGACGGTTGCGATGGTTCATCTGATCGCGCTAATGAGTCCGGGACCGGACTTCTTCTTTGTTTCACAAACTGCCGCCAGCCGGTCACGTAAAGAAGCCATGATGGGCGTGATTGGCATTACGCTGGGCGTGCTGGTCTGGGCGGCGGTTGCGCTGATGGGTTTACACTTAATTCTGCAAAAAATGGCCTGGCTGCATCAGATCATCACCGTCGGTGGTGGCCTGTATCTGTGCTGGATGGGCTGGCAGTTGCTGAAATCCGCACGGGCTAAAAAGCAGAATGGCGATGAAACGCCGGTGGTTCTGCCCGCGCGTGGCCGTACGTTTATGCGCGGCCTGCTGACCAACCTCTCGAACCCGAAAGCCGTGATTTACTTCGGCAGCGTGTTTTCCATGTTCGTCGGTGACAGCGTCAGCGGCGGCGAGCGGCTGGGTATCTTCCTGCTGATCGTGGTGGAAACGCTGGCGTGGTTCTCTTTAGTGGCGATGGTGTTTGCGCTGCCGAAAATGCGTCGCGGGTATCAGCGTTTAGCGAAATGGATCGATGGCGTGGCAGGTGTGGTTTTCGCTGGCTTCGGTATTGCGCTGATCGTAAATCGCTGATTAAAACGTTCTGCATAAAAAAGGGTCCGGTGATTTGCCGGACCCTTTTTTGCATTTCAGCGAATTACACTTTTCGCGCACTCGCCAGCAATACGCCCACCAGCATAAACAGCGAGCCAAAGATGCGGTTCAGCAACTGCATTTGTTTTGGCGCTTTTACCCAGTTAGCGATTCGGGTCGCCAGCGTCGCGTAACCGATCATCACAATGATATCGACGACCACGGTGGTGACGCCCAATACCACGTATTGTGCAGCCTGCGGCTGGTGCGGAATGATAAACTGCGGGAATAATGCGGCCAGGAACACAATGCTTTTTGGATTGGTCAGATTCACCAGAATGGCGCGTTTGAACAAACGGCGGCGCGGCATACTGCTGGCGAGTGCGTTCAGGTCAATCGCACCGGCAGAACGCCACTGGCAAATACCCAGCCAGATCAGGTACGCCGCGCCCAGCCATTTGAGAATTTCAAAGGCCATCAGCGAGGATGAAATCAGCGCCCCGAGTCCGATACCGACCAGCACGATGTGAATGGCCAGACCGAGTTGTAATCCGGCAATCGAGGCTACGGCACCACGATAGCCGTGGCTGATGCCCGTGCTCATGGTATTAATCGCACCGGAACCGGGTGATAAACTTAAAATAGAAGTGGTGAGCAGGTAGGTTAACCACCAGTCCAGTGTCATTGCGGGACTCCCTGAGTACGTTTTAGGTTGTTTTATGGCACAATACGCCATTGTCTATAATTGCGCTATAGCTCACAAATAACACTTTCCTCCTGCCTGTCTGACGACGTTGGATCATTGAATGCCTGTGAATTATGCGAAGTGGTTAACACGCGAGAAGGAGTTTGCAGCCTTTGCGACCGGGCCTTTGCTGGATTTCTGGCGAACGCGCGAAGAGGGTGAGTTTAGCGGCGTTGATGATGTGCCGATCCGCTACGTCCGCTTTTGTTCGCCTGAGCACGATAAAGTCATCGTGGTGTCACCGGGGCGTATCGAAAGCTACGTAAAATATCCTGAAGTAGCCTACGATTTATTCCATTGCGGCTACGATGTCATGATTGTCGATCACCGCGGTCAGGGGCGTTCCGGACGGATGCTTGACGATCCGCATTGCGGTCACGTGAAACACTTTGATGATTATGTCGAAGATTTTGACCGCTTTTATCAGCTGGAGATTGCGACGCGTCAGTATGCGAAAAAGTTCGCGCTGGCACACTCCATGGGTGGTGCGATTCTGGCGCTGTATCTGGCGAAAAATCCGCAGAATTTCGATGCCGCGGCGTTACTCGCGCCGATGACCGGTATCTATCTTCCGATGCCCGGCTGGGTTTCGCGCCGTATTCTTAACTGGGCGGAAAATCGTCCGGTTCGCCGTGACGGCTATGCGCTGGGTACCGGACACTGGCGGCCGCTGCCGTTTGTGGTCAACCAGCTGACGCACAGCCGCGCACGTTATCGCCGCAATCTGCGCTTTTATGCTGATTATCCGGAGTTGCAGGTCGGCGGACCGACCTATCACTGGGTGCGTGAAGGCATTGAGGCGGGGATGCATATCCTGAAAGAAGCCGAAAAAATCACCACGCCGGTTCTGTTATTGCAGGCGAGCGAAGACCGCGTAGTGGATAACCGGTCCCATCTTGCTTTTTGTCAGGCCATGGCCGTTGCGGGACATCCTTGTGAAGGGGAAAAACCGCTGGTCATTGAAGGCGCGCGCCATGAGATCCTGTTTGAACGGGACGACCTGAGGGCACAGGCGCTGGACGCTATCATGCGCTTTTTTGCGCGACAGCTTTAATCCGCGGTTCGCCGCGCACAACTCCATCAGAGGTTAGAACCTAACGCTATGTACCATGTTGTTGCTTCCGATTTAGATGGCACGCTGCTATCACCTGATCATACCCTGAGCCCGTTCGCCAAAGAGACGCTGAAACTGCTGACTCAGCGCGACGTGCATTTCGTGTTCGCCACCGGGCGTCACCATATCGACGTGGCGCAGATGCGCGATAATCTGGAAATCAGTGCGTACATGATCACCTCCAACGGTGCGCGTGTGCATAACACTGACGGCGATCTGATTTTCTCGCACAATCTGGATGAAGACATTGCCAGAGATCTGTTCGGCATCATGCATAACAACCCGGATATTCTGACCAACGTTTATCGCAACGATGACTGGTACATGAACCGGGACCGCGCCGATCAGGATGATTTCTTCCGTGAATCGGTTTTCAAATACAAACTGTATGAACCGGGTTTGCTGGAAACCGACGGCATCTGCAAAGTGTATTTCACCTGTGAAGATCACGAAAAACTGTTGCCGCTGGAAGAAGCCATCAACGCGCGCTGGGGCGACCGTGTCAACGTCAGCTTCTCATTGCCGGTATGTCTGGAAGTGATGGCGGGTGGCGTATCGAAAGGCCACGCGCTGGAATATGTTTCTAAGCTGATGGGCTATTCGCTGAAAGATTGCATCGCCTTTGGTGACGGTCTGAATGACCTCGAAATGCTGTCGATGGCCGGTAAAGGGTGCCTGATGAGTGGTTCATTGCCGCGTCTGAAAGCTGCCCTGCCGGATGCGGAAATTATCGGCTCCAACGCCGACGACGCCGTGCCGCATTACCTGCGCAAGATGTATCTTGCACAAGAAAGCTGATCTGCTGTAAATCCAGTGTCATAAAAACGAAAGCAGGGCGTTTGCCCTGCTTTGCTAATCTTATTACCCTGTTAAATCAGACGCGTCCGGCCAGCTGTGCTTTGTGTTTATTTTCACTCAGCATGGTCAGCAATAGCAGCACAACGGCCAGCACGCAACCGGCTATCATCACGATAAAACCGCCGTCCCAGCCAAAGTAGTCCACGGTATAACCGACAATCGCACTTGCGGCGACTGAACCGCCGAGATAACCAAACAGACCGGTAAAGCCTGCCGCCGTCCCCGCCGCTTTCTTCGGTGCCAGTTCCAGCGCATGTAAACCAATCAGCATGACCGGGCCATAAATCAGGAAGCCGATGGTGATCATACAAGCCATATCGATACCCGGATTACCGACCGGATTGAGCCAGTAAATCACGGTGGCGATTGTCACCAGCACCATAAAGAACACGCCGGTTGCGCCACGATTCCCTTTGAAGACTTTATCCGACATCCAGCCGCACAGCAGCGTGCCCGGTATACCGGCATATTCATACAGGAAATACGCCCACGAGGATTTATCCAGCGCAAAATGCTTCACTTCTTTCAGGTAAGTCGGTGACCAGTCCAGAATGCCGTAACGCAGCAGATAGACAAACACGTTAGCCAGGGCGATGTACCACAGCAATTTGTTCGGCAAGATGTACTGCATGAAAATCTGTTTCGCCGTCAGTTCCTGCTCGGAAGACTCTTTTACATAGTCCGGCGGATAATCGTTTTTGTATTCTTCAATCGGCGGCAGACCACAAGATTGTGGCGTATCGCGCATGGTCATGAAGGCGAATACCGCCAGCAGAATAGCGCCGAAAGCAGGCATATAAAGCGCCGCGTGCCAGTCGTTAAACCACGCCATACCAAGCAGGAACAGCAGCGGGGGAATACCACCGCCGACGTTATGCGCACAGTTCCATACAGACACCACACCGCCGCGTTCTTTCTGCGACCACCAGTGGACCATGGTGCGACCGCACGGCGGCCAGCCCATTCCCTGAAACCATCCGCACAGGAACAGCAGTACAAACATAATGGCGATGCTCGACGTTGCCCATGGCACGAAGCCCATAAACAACATCACCGCCGCGGCCAGAATCAGACCAGCAGGCAGGAAAACGCGCGGATTCGAGCGGTCAGAGACAGACCCCATAATAAATTTTGAGATGCCGTAGGCAATAGAAATCCCGGACAGCGCAAAGCCTAAATCACCCCGGGAAAAGCCCTGATCAATCAGATAAGGCATGGCCAGGGCGAAGTTTTTGCGCACCAGATAGTAGGCCGCATAACCGAAGAAAATCCCCATGAAGATTTGCCAGCGGAGACGGCGGTAAAGCGGATCGACGTGAGCCTCATCAACAGGAGCTTTGTGGGGCGCGGGTTTAAAGATACTGAGCATAAATGCCTCCGATGGCATAAATCAGGTCGGACTCATCGTGAGTCACGAACGAAATGGCGGAGCCAGTGTGTTCCAAAACGAACATCATTTTAGCTATTCGCGCACAAACGAACTGTGATTTATGACGGAATTGTTACATTTATATTACAGCGGAGGCGGATTTTGTGAGAACGAGTAACAGCATAAGACAAAAAAGGCGGAGCCTGAGCTCCGCCTGATATTTTCACAACATCTGAATTTACTGAATTTTCAACGTATTAATAATCGCTTCGGCATCGGTCTGTGCCTGTTGCTGATTATCTGCTGGTAGCGTGATTTGCATGGTCAGCAAATGGCTGTCGACTTTGCCCAGCACGATAGAGGAATACGCTTTCTGACCGGCAGAGGTGATGACGCTGTCGTACTGCTGCAACGTCTGGCCGTTCACCTGAATGGATTTATTGGTGACGACTTGCAGATTAGTATCACGCGCTTTTTGCTGATCCTGTAAACGACCCGCCAGAACGTCCAGTGACTCGGTGGTGTTATCACCCAGGATCACAATCACCGCTTTCTGACCGGTGCTGTCTGCGTAGACGTGCATATTGTTTGCCTGAGTGCCCAGCTTACCGCTCTGGTCGCTCATTCCCTGCGGCAGGGAGAAAGTGACTTTACCTTCCAGCAGGCTGACCGGCGTGGTCGCTGCCGTCGCTGCGGCCGCTGGCGCACCTTTATCTGCGGCAGGTGCATCGGTGGTTTTACCGTCACACGCAGCCAGACCGGCGATCAGTACTGCCATTCCCATCATTTTCGCGATATTACGCATCGGGCTTCCTTAAGTGGCCTGTCTATCAGGCTTACATGTTGACTTAACAGTCGTTATGGCAACCTATTCAGGCCACAAATGCAAGTCAGATTATGGCGCGATTTGTGTTTTACCAGAGCCCTGTTCAGTGTGCGCGGATAGCCGAATGCGGGTTATGTCCCTGTGCGGATAAACGCTTAAGCAGCATATTCAGCAGCATGCCGTACATCGGCAGGAAGAACACCAGGCAGATCAGCACTTTGAAGCTGTAATCCACCAGCGCGATTTCTACCCAGTGCGCCGCCATAAAGGCATCGGTACTTTTGTAGAACGCGATGAAGAAGAAGGACAACGTATCACTGATATTGCCGAGGAACATCGAGGCGACCGGCGCAATCCACCAGCGGCGGTTCTGGCGCAGGCGGTTAAACACGTGAACGTCGAGGATTTGTCCCAGCACGTAAGCCATAAAGCTGGCGGTCGCGATGCGGGCTACCATGATGTTCAGGCTACTGAGCGCTTCAACGCCCTGCCACTGTGCTTCAAAGAACAGCGCGGAAATCACGTAAGAGATTGCCAGTGCCGGGATCATGACGGAAAGGATAATCCGTCGTGCCAGCGGTGCGCCAAAGATTCGCACCGTGAGATCGGTAGCCAGGAAAATAAACGGAAAAGTGAACGCGCCCCAGGTGGTATGGAAACCAAAAATGGAGACAGGCAGCTGAACCAGATAGTTGCTGGACGTAATGATGGCAATGTGGAATAGAGAAAGCCATATCAGCGCGGAAAACCGCTGCTGAGCAGTAAAAGAGTACATAGATGTGACCTTTTTTTATAAAGAAATTGGGGTGAGGGAACCCAAACGTATTTTTACTTATGCACTGAGTCATCACGTGCGGCGCGCATATTACCTGTTTGCGCACCGTTTGCGCAACAGCTTCAATGGTTAATTTTAGCGCAATGCGCCTTGTTTGTTGCACCAGAAAACCAGCGGGTTAAACTGTCGCGCATTCACGTATGAAGATGTTGAGACACGAAATGAACGACCCCTTTATCAATCCCGACCATCAGCTTGATGCGCTGGGACTGCGTTGCCCGGAACCTGTAATGATGGTTCGCAAAACGGTGCGCACCATGAAAGACGGCGAAACGCTGCTTATCATCGCCGATGATCCGGCAACGACCCGCGATATTCCCGGTTTCTGCCGTTTTATGGAACACCGGCTTTTAGCGTCTGATACTGAAAACCTGCCGTACCGCTATTTGCTGTGCAAAGGTCTGGTGGAAAAACAGGGCTGATTGCTCAGCCCTGACGGTCAGTGTGATTTCTTGCGCAACAGCCGCAGGGCATTGGCGGTGACTAGCGCCGTGGCGCCGGAATCGGCCAGCACCGCCAGCCATAAACCGGTCAGCCCCATAATGGTGGTCACCAGAAATATCGCCTTCAGCCCCAGCGCAATCGTAATGTTCTGACGGATATTCGCCCGCGTTGCGCGTGACAAACTGATCATCTGCGCCAGCCCGCTCAGGCGGTTGTGCGTCAGCGCCGCGTCGGCGGTTTCCAGCGCAACGTCAGTGCCACTTCCCATCGCAATCCCTATCCTAGCGGCTTTCATGGCCGGCGCATCGTTAATGCCGTCGCCGACCATCGCCACCGGTTTAACTGCATTCAGCGCGGTGACCGCCGAGACTTTATCCGCTGGCAGCAGGCCTGCACGGAAATCAATGCCCAGCCGGTCGGCAATGTTTTTCGCTGCACGCGGATTGTCGCCGGTGAGCATTACCGCCGACACGCCGAGGGCTTTGAGCTTCTGCAAGGCTTCTGCGGCGTCATCACGCAGGCGGTCCTGCATTGCAATCAGGCCGATGGCGTTATCTTCCTGCAAAACAACCACCACGGTGTTCCCGGTGGATTCCCAGTCAGTAATTTGCGCAAGGGTTTCTGTTGTTAGCGTATTTTCTGCCACACTTTTTGGAGTCAGCACCTGAACTTTACGGCCAGAAACAATGCCCTCCACGCCTGTACCGGCCAGCGCACGGCGATCCTGCGCCGTAAGCGGTAAAGGATTACTGATTTTTGCACGGGCTAAAATCGCCTGCGCCAGCGGGTGATGCGAACCTTCTTCGACCGCCGAGGCCAGACTTAACACTTCGCCTTCACTGATACCGTTCAGGGTTACAACGTGGGTGACTTCTGGTTTCCCTTCGGTCAGCGTACCGGTTTTATCCAGCGCGACGGTCTGAATGAGTGCCAGCTGTTCCAGCGCTGCACCGCCTTTGATTAATGCGCCCTGGCGGGTCGCTGCGGCCAGCCCGGAGGTGATCGCCGCCGGCGTCGAAATCACCAGCGCACAAGGGCAGCCAATCAGCAGCAACGTCAGCCCGCGGTAAATCCAGGTTTCCCATGAAAGTCCCATCGCCAGCGGGGGAACGATAATCACCAGCAGCGCCATCAGCATAATGACCGGCGTGTAATAGCGGCTGAAAGTATCGAGGAAACGCTCGATAGGCGCACGGCGTTCGTCAGCTTCTTCAATCAGTTGCAGGATGCGGTCGATGGCGCTGTTGCCGGGCGCGGAAGCCACTTCAAGGCGCGCCAGACGGTCAACGCACAGGCTTCCCGCCGGGACTTTTTCGCCGGGCTGATGTTCAACAGGCACTGATTCGCCGGTTAATGCGCTTTCATCGAAACTGGCGTGGTCTTGTAAAATGGCGTCTGCGGGCAGGCGCGCGCCCGCCGCGATCTCAATGATATCGCCGGGGCGCAGGCTGCTGACCGGCACCGTTTCTGTTTTGTCATTTACCACGCGTACGGCGGTATCCGGGATCAGCGCCATCAGGGATTTCACGCCACTTCGTGCGCGGCTCGAGGCGAAGGATTCCAGACGCTCGCCCACCATAAACAGCAGCAACACCATCGCGGCTTCGGCGGTTGCACCAATGAACAGCGCACCGAGCGCCGCAATACTCATCAGCGTTTCGATGGCAAAAGGCGAACCGGAGCGCGTCTGGCAGATGGCCTGAAGGAGCACCGGCCACAATCCCACCAGTGTGGTGGCGATAAACGCAATTTTACCCATTTGCGGGTTGAAATGATCGAGCGCCCAGCTCAGCAGCATCAGCACCGACAGGACGATCAGCGGCAGCATTTCTTTCAGACGTGACTCTTCCGCTTCCGGGATATTTTGTTTGTTATCGAGAGATTGCAGGGTGAATCCTGCGGCGGTAACGGCATTTTGCACGTTTTTTGTGATATCAAAACCGGCATCAATGACCAGTTTTTCAGTAGCAAAAAGCACTCTGGCGCGGTTTACGCCATCAAGGCCTGCAACAGAATTTTCGATTTTGCGGGCGCACGCCGGGCAATCCATTCCTTCCACCTTCCAGCTGTATTGATAGCTGGCGGAAAGCGGCGCGCTGGGGTCATCTTCGCCCGGCGAGCCTTCTGCGCTGCCATCGTCGGAAGTGTGTGAGTGCTCACCTGTTTTCGGAGTGCAGCAGCTGTCGGACGCCGTAGCGCAAGCTGATGCCGCCAGCGGAGCTTTGTCACTGCAACAGCCCGCAGGGTGTGTGCCGGACTGCGCGGGCATGCTGATTTTGTTGATATGCAGTGCAGGCGCGCGTTTGCCCTGACATCCGCAGTTACAGCTGTTGTTATTTTTCATTGGGATCATAAAGCCTCCGGTTCGAAACCGAGTGGAATTACTCCCAGTGTAAACCCTGGAGTCAGCTCTAAGGTCAATAACAATTTCGAGATAGCGGAACCAGAACGGTTCCGCCGCAGGAATTTACAGGTAAAGCGACCGGACAATCAGGAAGTGACCGCCGAAATAACACGCGGCAACCAGTGCGTCGGAGGCGCGGAAAGTGAAGCGATAACGGCTGGTGAGCCAGAAAATATTCCCCAGCAACAGCAGCGCAGCGCCGCAAAACAGCGAGAACGCCATGTCGGTGCTGCGCGCGAAATACTGTTCACCCGCCAGCCAGACCATCAGCAGCGTCATCGCGATGTAAGTGGTCACTGCCCAGCGAAGTTCCGCCAGGCGCGTCCAGATCACCGCCAGTAATACCGCGCCGATAATCAGCAGCGTCAGCGGTAAAGGCCAGAAGAACGTAATCGTCATCTGGCTGGCAAAACTGAGCGTATACAGCAGATGCGAAAGGAAGAACGCGCCGATGGCGTACATAAACCGCTCTTCCGGCAGCAACAGCAGACCGTCGGCAACCAGCGTCGCGGCCAGACCCAGCAGGATCAGATAGCTGTAAACATTGAGCGTCGGTGCCTGCCAGGCAAGTAAAAGCAGCAATAATAAGGTGACGGGTTTGAATACCCAGCGTTGCCAGCGCGGGCCGCGATAGCTGGCGTCAACGAACAACCAGCCTGAGAAAAATACTGCGAGGAATGGCCAACTCATTGTTTATCCTTTTATATCTAAAAAACAGAAGATAAAACCAACGCAAGGATCTGCCTTCAGGAAAACACATCCTGGTTTCCCGTACTTATTCTCAGTGTAGGAGAGGCGCGGTGCCGCAGACAATCAGAAATAACCTTATCAGGCCGTCTGTTCAGGCAGAGTTGAAGAATAGCAGCCGCAGAGGGGCTTTTTACGGCGCACTACGCGCCGTAAAGCGGGGATTACTTCTTGGTGGGCAACGGAGGCTGTTTTTTCTGCCAGGCCAGCAATTCAAACACGCCGAACAGGAAAATACGGGTTTGCAGCCAGCCACCAATGGTGTCCTTTTCCTTGCCCTGCGTGGCTTTGAGCAACATCACCTGCAAGCCGTGCATGAAAAACATGAACACAATCGCCACATCTAAAAAATACTTGATCGGTTTCGGGAAAGGGTGAATCAGGTTAAACGCCAGAAACGCCCAAATACACAACATCAACAACCGACCAATATTGATCAACATCTTACAGCTCCTGTTCTGGTGAGCCGGTTTCAGGCGTCACATCGCGATGGTAAAGGCGATAAGCAACTTGTCCGGCGACTTTCTCACGATGTAAACGCCAGCTGGCAGGCACATCCAGAGTGTCGTGTTCGGCTTCTGTTTCGACATAAATCCAGGCTTCGTCTGCCAGCCAGTTATTTTGCTCCAGCAGATTCAGCGTGTCTTGCAGAATACCTTTACGGAAAGGCGGATCGAGGAAAACCACATCAAAGGCATTCCCGGCTTTTGCCAGCCAGTTCAATGTATTGACGTTAAGGACTTGCGCATCTTTGGCGTTTAGCAGCGCCAGGTTTTTCTCTAACTGTTGCGCAACCGGGCGCTCAAACTCCAGCAGGGTGGCGCTGGCGGCGTAGCGCGATAACGCTTCCAGACCGAGTGCGCCGCTGCCTGCAAAACAGTCCAGACAATGTGCGCCCTGCAAAACCGGCGCGAGCCAGTTAAACAGCGTTTCGCGCACGCGATCGGTGGTCGGGCGCAGTCCCGGACTGTGTGGAACCGGAAGTTTGCGTCCGCGCCAGAGACCGCCAATAATTCGGATCTGGCCTGCGGCTGGAGTGTTGGGTTTCTTTGCCATAGTTCGCTTGTGTAATCCAAAGCCGTCGGGCTTCGTTGCATATCGTTTGGAGGGCTATTCTACCGGTGTGCGGGCATTGGGCAAATGTTTAACATTGTCGATTGAAAAACCACCGGAATTCACTACGCGGGCGTGTTGCCGGAAGGGGAAAGTGATAGACTGCCCGACCATAACCCGATTAATAATCCGTTCGCCAATCATTAGCGGCGAGGAGTGAAGTTGTAAAATGGCAAAAGATAAAAAACGCGGTTTCTTCTCCTGGTTTGGCCGTGGCCGTCAGGAAGAAGAGCAGCAGAAGGAAGAAATCCGCGAAGAACCGCCGGTTGCCGAAGCGCTACGGAGCGATACGCCTGCACAGGAAGCGCCTCTGGCCGCTGAAGAACCTCGCGAACAGGCGGCGGAACTGGCCGAAGAAATTGTTCACATCACCGAACAGGTCGCTGCGCAGCCCGTTGCTGAAACGCCTGTGGTTGCAGAAGTCGTCACCGAAGAACCGGTCATTGAAGAAACCGTCGCCGAAGAACCGGTGCTGGTTGAAGAACAGGTTGTTGAAGACGAATTCGTTGAGTCAGCCGCTGAGATTGCAGAAGACGCCCGCGAAGATTCTCTCGACGCCGTCGACGACAGCTTGGTGGTGGAAGATCACGTTGCTGAAGAAGAACCTGTTGAAGACGCGCCGCTGCCCGTTGCGCTCGATCCTATCGTTGTGCTGCCTGCCGGTGAAACTGAGCAGGAACGTCCGACCAAAGAAGGTTTTTTCGCCCGCCTGAAACGCAGTCTGGTCAAAACTAAGCAGAATCTCGGCTCCGGTTTTGTCGGGTTGTTCCGCGGTAAAAAAATCGACGACGATCTGTTTGAAGAGCTGGAAGAACAACTGCTGATCGCCGACGTTGGCGTCGAAACCACGCGTAAAATCATCACTTCGCTGACCGAGCACGCTTCGCGCAAGCAGCTGAAAGACGCCGATGCACTCTACGGCAAGCTGAAGGAAGAAATGTCCGAAATTCTGGCGAAAGTTGACGAGCCACTGGATGTCAGCGGAAAAACCCCGTATGTCATTCTGATGGTTGGCGTGAACGGCGTCGGTAAAACGACCACCATCGGTAAGATGGCGCGCCAGTTTGAAGCACAGGGCAAATCTGTGATGCTGGCAGCGGGTGATACCTTCCGTGCGGCGGCTGTTGAACAGTTGCAGGTCTGGGGCCAGCGCAACAAGATCCCGGTGATTGCCCAGCATACCGGTGCCGATTCCGCTTCCGTGATTTTCGATGCCATTCAGGCGGCGAAGGCCCGTAATATCGACGTACTGATCGCCGATACCGCCGGGCGTTTGCAGAACAAAGCGCACCTGATGGAAGAGCTGAAGAAAATAGTTCGTGTGATGAAAAAGCTCGACGAAGATGCGCCGCATGAAGTGATGCTGACGCTCGACGCCAGTACCGGCCAGAATGCCGTCAGTCAGGCAAAATTGTTTAACGAAGCGGTCGGGCTAACCGGCATTACGTTGACTAAACTGGACGGCACCGCAAAAGGCGGCGTGATATTCGCCATCGCCGATCAGTTCAGTATCCCGATACGTTATATCGGTGTCGGCGAAGGTATCGAAGATTTGAGGCCGTTTAAGGCAGACGATTTTATTGAGGCACTTTTTGCCCGAGAGGATTAATACGGATGATTCGCTTTGAACAGGTCAGTAAAGCTTATCTGGGCGGACGACAGGCGCTTCAGGGCGTCAATTTTCACATCCAGCAAGCGGAAATGGCATTTCTGACCGGACACTCTGGCGCGGGTAAAAGTACCCTGCTCAAGCTGATTTGCGGCATTGAGCGCCCGAGTGCCGGACACATTTTGTTTGGCGGCCATGACATCAGCCGTCTGAAATCCAGCGAAGTGCCGTTCCTGCGTCGTCAGATCGGCATGATCTTTCAGGATCACCATCTGCTGATGGATCGCACCGTGTATGACAACGTGGCAATGCCGCTGATCATTTCCGGCGCCAGCAGTGAAGATATCCGCCGTCGTGTTTCAGCGGCGCTGGATAAAGTCGGGTTGCTGGATAAAGCCAAAAACCTGCCGATTCAGTTATCCGGTGGTGAACAACAGCGCGTGGGCATTGCCCGCGCCGTCGTGAACAAGCCTGCGGTGCTGCTGGCGGATGAACCGACCGGTAACCTCGACGGCGAATTGTCGGAAGGCATTTTGCGTCTATTCGAAGAATTTAACCGCGTGGGCGTCACCGTTCTGATGGCGACGCATGATGTGGGTCTGATTGCCCGTCGAAATTATCGCACGCTGACGTTGAGTCAGGGGCGTATGTCGTCGGGAGGGGTGTACTAATGGCGAACAGTCCTAACCCGGCGAAAACCGCAAAAAGCGCACGCGCTGCGAAAAGTAAAGCATTGCAGGGTGGCTGGCGCGAACAGTGGCGCTATGCGTGGATGAACGCGCTGGCTGACATGCTGCGTCAGCCGCTGGCGACATTGCTCACGGTGATGGTCATCGCGATTTCCCTGACGCTGCCGAGTGTCTGTTATCTGGTATGGAAGAACGTCAGTACTGCGGCTGAACAGTGGTATCCGACGCCGCAGCTGACCGTTTATCTCGATAAAGCACTGGATGATGACGCCGCAGAAAACGTGGTGAAAACCCTCAAAACTGAAGCGGGCGTGGATAAAGTCAATTATCTCTCCCGTGAGGAAGCGATGGGTGAATTCCGCAACTGGTCAGGCTTTGGCGGCGCAATGGATATGCTCGAACAGAATCCGCTGCCTGCCGTGGCTATCATCACGCCAAAAATGAATTTCCAGGACTCCGCCACGCTGAACACCCTGCGCGATCGCGTTGCGGCGGTTCACGGTGTGGATGAAGTGCGTATGGATGACAGCTGGTTTGCCCGCCTTGCGGCGCTGACCGGTCTGGTGGGGCAAATTGCCGCGATGATTGGCGTGCTGATGGTGATTGCTGTCTTCCTGGTCATTGGTAACAGTGTGCGACTGAGTATCTTCAGCCGTCGCGATACCATCAACGTTATGAAGCTGATTGGTGCGACCGATGGCTTCATTTTAAGGCCGTTCCTGAACGGTGGCGCGATGCTCGGTTTTACCGGCGCGTTGTTGTCGCTGATCCTGTCGGAAGTGCTGGTACTGCGCCTTGAGAGCGTGGTGACGCAAGTCGCGCAAGTGTTCGGCACGACCTTTGATCTGCACGGTTTGGGCTGGGACGAAAGTCTGTTGCTGTTGATCGTGTCCGCAATGATTGGCTGGATTGCGGCGTGGCTGGCGACCGTTCAACATTTACGGCGATTTACACCACAGTAGCGAGAATTTGCTATAATGTCCCCCTGCTGCTCAGTAATTGTGTCTCAGGGGGAAGCTGTTTTCGGCCTTTCCGCCACATCATTTCCCTGCTTTCTCCGCAATGGCACAAATTCACTATCCAATAGTCAGTCTGTCACATACAGTCGTCAGACTGTTGAATCCGGCCGTGAACTTTATGTAAAATTCGGGGTCGAATAGCAGCGGATATTAAGGGCTCGGCGTTGCTTCTGTGGTCGCCAGATGGCACACAGCGTAGCGGTATCATCCCGCAGCAACGTGGTATAAAACCTGCACAACGTCATACATGAGAGGCTTTTGAATGACTAACGAAATGCGCACTTTAGCATTAGTACCCCAAGGTAGCCTGGAAGCCTATGTTCGGGCAGCCAATACTTATCCTATGCTTACCGCAGAGGAAGAACGGGCACTGGCTGAGCGGCTGCATTACGACGGTGACCTGGACGCAGCGAAAGAGCTGATCCTGTCTCACCTGCGCTTTGTTGCTCATATTGCCCGCAACTATTCAGGCTACGGTTTGCCACAGGCAGACCTTATCCAGGAAGGTAACATCGGCCTGATGAAAGCGGTTCGCCGTTTTAATCCGGAAGTCGGTGTACGTCTGGTGTCCTTTGCGGTGCATTGGATTAAAGCAGAAATTCACGAATACGTGCTGCGTAACTGGCGCATCGTGAAAGTCGCGACGACGAAAGCACAGCGTAAGCTGTTCTTTAACCTGCGTAAAAACAAACAACGTCTGGGCTGGTTCAGCCACGACGAAGTGGAGCACGTTGCCCGCGAACTGGGTGTGACCAGCAAAGATGTGCTGGAAATGGAATCGCGCATGGCCGCACAGGACATGACGTTCGACCCGACACCGGACGACGAACCACGCGACGGCGCCGCGATGGCACCGATGCTGTATCTGCAAGATAAAAGCTCTGACTTTGCAGAAAGCATCGAAGAAGATAACTGGGATCGCGATGCGACAGACAAACTGAGCTACGCGCTGGAAGGTCTGGACGAACGCAGCCAGGATATCATCCGTGCCCGCTGGTTAGATGACGATAACAAATCGACTCTGCAGGAACTGGCCGATAAATACGGTGTTTCAGCAGAACGTGTTCGTCAGCTTGAAAAGAACGCGATGAAGAAACTGCGTCTGGCGATTGAAGCCTGATACGACAGCTTTCTGAAACCAAAAAGCGACCTTCGGGTCGCTTTTTTTATGCCTGAAATTCAGCGCGGATTAGGGCTTCTTCCAGATATTCCCTGTCAGGGAAAAACCGCAGGCCTGCATAAAGGCGTCGGTCACGGCTTCGCCATCGGACGGCATTTCCCAGCTTTTGACCTGCGGCAGTTGCACCTGCAAATCTTCCATCAGATACAGCCCGACGCCGCGGCGCCGCGTCACTTCGCGAACCCGCAGATCCCTGAGCTCGCCGTGGTCGCCGTTCAGCCGGACTTTCACCGCGCCAAGAATGCGCTCGTTAAACACGGCGGCGAACAGCGCGTGGTGTTCGCTCAGGCTGCCTTGCCAGTCACTTTCCGTTTGCTCAGGCCAGACTTTTGCCAGATCGATGAGATCCTGCGTGCTGAGCGAAGTGAGTTTTTGGATGGTTAATTTCATGATGTGGATGGTCAGAAAAAAGAGGCGTTTAGTGTAGCGGATCCGTCTGAAAATCGGGCGTAACTTTTTTTGTACAGTAACAGGTTGAAAACTTTTTCAGCGATCCCTGTATAAGCGATAAATGTTGGCTTTAATCAATAATGCCAGCGTTAATGGCTGATTGTTTAAAAGAGAACCGATTTTCCATCCAAATAAAATTCTGTTTACACCTCATATTTCTGACTGTGCCATTTGATTTGCAGAAGAAAATTCCTGTTTAATGATATGAATTATAAAGTCTTATTCGAAAATAAGGCGAAATAAGCCGGTAACTCATTATTACTTATACTAAATTTCTTAAGTGATGATGTTTTGAACAGGCAGGCAAAGAGCAAACCACAACACACATCAAACGGGGTAATCGGATGAAAGTAACAAAGGGTAAGATCTGGCTGGCAGGGTGTATTGCATTAGCAATGAGTCAGGCGGCATTCGCGAAAGATATCAAAGTCGCCATCGTTGGTGCTATGTCAGGTCCGGTCGCCCAGTATGGTGATATGGAGTTTACAGGGGCTAAACAAGCGATCGCAGACATCAATGCCAAAGGCGGCGTGAAAGGCGATAAATTGGTTGGCGTCGAATATGACGACGCGTGTGATCCGAAACAAGCGGTCGCCGTTGCCAACAAAGTGATCAACGACGGTATCCGTTACGTGATTGGCCACCTGTGTTCATCCTCAACACAGCCTGCTTCTGACATTTATGAAGACGAAGGCGTTCTGATGATCACGCCAGCCGCAACCAACGCAGACCTCACCACCCGTGGTTATAAAATGGTAATGCGCACCACCGGTCTGGATTCTGACCAGGGTCCGACTGCAGCCAAATACATCCTCGACACCATCAAACCAAAACGCATTGCTGTTGTGCATGATAAACAACAGTACGGCGAAGGCCTGGCCCGTTCCGTACAGGACGCGCTGAAAAAAGGCGGCGGCAACGTCGTTCTGTTTGAAGGTGTGACCGCCGGCGATAAAGACTTCTCTACGCTGGTTGCGCGTCTGAAGAAAGAAAACGTCGATTTCGTCTACTTCGGCGGTTACTACCCGGAGATGGGGCAGATCCTGCGCCAGTCTAAACAAGCCGGTCTGAACGCCAAATTTATGGGTCCGGAAGGCGTGGGTAACTCCTCACTGTCTAACATCGCCGGTGATGCCTCTGAAGGTATGCTGGTGACGCTGCCAAAACGTTATGACCAGGTTCCGGCTAACCAGCCAATCGTGGATGCCCTGAAAGCCAAAAAACTGGATCCAACCGGTCCGTTCGTCTGGACGACTTACGCCGCATTACAGGCGCTGACTACCGGTATGGAACGCAGCGGCAGCATGGAACCGGCTGACATCGCTAAAAATCTGAAATCAGCTTCCGTGGACACCGTCATGGGCCCCCTGAGCTGGGATGAAAAAGGTGACCTGAAAGGATTCGAATTCGGTATTTTCGAGTGGCATAAGGACGGCACGTCTACCCCTATCAAATAAATGCCCGGCATCCTTCGCGCCGCCTCTGCGTTGGCCGCCTTCATTCACCCCGGTCACTTACCTGTGTAAGCTCCCGGGGATTCATTCAGTTGCCGCCTTGAGGCAACACGAATGATTTTGGGCATTATGCTTAAGAACAGCGCATTACTCTGCCCGGCGTCTGGTGTTATAAAAGGCGCCGGGTTGCAGTCTCAGCACAAGTTATCAAACCCTTGATTAATAAGGATAGGGTATGTCAGAGCAGTTCCTCTATTTCATTCAGCAGATGTTCAACGGCGTGACGTTGGGCAGTACTTATGCGCTGATCGCCATTGGTTACACCATGGTTTACGGCATTATCGGCATGATCAACTTCGCACACGGCGAGGTGTATATGATCGGCAGTTATGTCTCTTTTATCGTAATCGCCGCTTTGATGATGATGGGTATCGACGCCAGCTGGTTGCTGATCGGTGCCGGTTTTATCGCCGCGATTGTGATTTCCAGTGCCTACGGCTGGAGCATTGAACGCGTGGCATATAAGCCGGTGCGTAACTCCAAGCGTTTGATTGCACTAATTTCTGCCATCGGGATGTCAATTTTTCTGCAAAACTACGTCAGCCTGACTCAGGGCTCGCGTGACCTCGCTTTACCGAGTCTGGTGACCGGCCAGTGGAAACTTGGCGAAGCGAATGGTTTCGCCGCGACGATAAGCACCATGCAACTGATTATCTGGATAGTCACATTTGTCGCCATGCTGGCGCTGACGCTGTTCATCCGTTATTCACGTATGGGGCGTGCCTGCCGTGCCTGTGCGGAAGATCTCAAAATGGCCAGCCTGCTGGGGATCAGCACTGACCGCGTGATCTCGCTGACTTTCGTTATTGGCGCATTAATGGCGGCAGTGGCGGGCGTTCTGCTGGGGCAATTCTACGGCGTGATTAACCCGTACATCGGTTTTATGGCCGGGATGAAAGCCTTTACCGCAGCGGTTCTCGGCGGTATCGGCAGTATTCCGGGCGCGATGATTGGCGGCCTGATTTTAGGCGTGGCCGAAGCGCTGACCTCGGCGTATCTGAGCACCGAGTACAAAGACGTGGTGTCCTTCGCATTGCTGATCGTGGTGTTACTGGTGCTGCCAACCGGTATTCTCGGACGTCCGGAGGTTGAGAAAGTATGAAGCGCCTGAATCTGTTAAATGCGCTGGTCTCCGCTTTCGTCCTGCTGGTACTGGCTGCATTCATCATGGGATTACAGCTGAGCCTCGATGGCACAAAGCTGGTGGTCAACGGTGCCGGTGAAGTGCGCTGGACGTGGATTGCCATCGGTTGTGCCATCGTTTTCGTGTTTCAGCTGTTCCGTCCGATGGTCAGCAGTGGCCTGAAAAAAGTGTCCGGTCCGGGCTGGGTACTGCCGAGCTTTGACGGCTCAACGCCGAAACAAAAGCTGCTGGCGCTGGTGCTGATTATCGCCGCCATCGCCTGGCCGTTTATCGTTTCACGCGGCACGGTGGATATCGCCACGCTGACGCTTATCTACATTATGCTCGGCCTCGGTCTGAACGTGGTGGTCGGGTTGTCCGGTCTGCTGGTGCTGGGTTACGGCGGCTTTTACGCCATCGGCGCTTACACCTATGCGCTGCTCAATCACTATTACGGTATCGGTTTCTGGGAAGCATTACCGCTGGCCGGTCTGGTGTCGGCGGCGTTTGGTTTCCTGCTCGGGTTCCCGGTGCTGCGGCTGCGTGGCGATTATCTGGCGATTGTGACGCTCGGCTTCGGTGAGATCGTGCGTATCCTGCTGCTTAACAATACCGAACTGACCGGCGGGCCGAACGGCATCAGCCAGATCCCGAAACCGACGCTGTTCGGGCTGGAATTCAGCCGCACGCCACGCGACGGCGGTTGGGATACCTTCAGCAACTTCTTTCACGTCACCTACGACCCGAGCGACCGCATCATCTTCCTGTACATGGTGGCGCTGTTGCTGGTGATTGCGACATTGTTCATCATCAACCGGCTGCTGCGCATGCCGCTGGGCCGTGCGTGGGAAGCGTTGCGTGAAGATGAAATTGCCTGCCGCTCGCTCGGGCTGAATCCGACCCGGATCAAACTGACCGCGTTCACCATCAGCGCCGCGTTTGCCGGTTTCGCCGGTACGCTGTTCGCCGCGCGTCAGGGCTTTGTCAGCCCGGAATCCTTCACCTTTGCGGAGTCCGCCTTTGTGCTGGCTATCGTGGTGCTCGGCGGCATGGGCTCACAGTTTGCCGTCATTCTGGCGGCCATTCTGCTGGTAGTTTCCCGCGAGCTGATGCGTGACCTCAATGAATACAGCATGTTACTGCTCGGTGCGTTAATGGTGCTGATGATGATTTGGCGTCCGCAGGGCTTGCTGCCGATGAAACGTCCGCAACTCAAACTGAAACTCTCTAAGAAACAAATCGCCGATCAGGGGGAACAGGCATGAGCACGCAACCTCTGTTAGCCGTTG
Source organism: Rahnella sp. ChDrAdgB13 (assembly GCF_017655185.1). Classification (NCBI taxonomy): domain Bacteria; kingdom Pseudomonadati; phylum Pseudomonadota; class Gammaproteobacteria; order Enterobacterales; family Yersiniaceae; genus Rahnella; species Rahnella sp. ChDrAdgB13. The sequence continues at coordinate 41,127 of NZ_JAEMGT010000066.1, forward strand.
AAGGTTTGATGATGCGTTTTGGCGGCCTGCTGGCGGTCAACAATGTGGCGCTGAATCTCAATCAGGGCGAAATTGTGTCGCTGATTGGCCCGAACGGTGCCGGTAAAACCACGGTATTTAACTGTCTGACCGGTTTCTACAAACCGAGCGGCGGCACCATTAAACTGCGTGACCAGCATCTGGAAGGATTGCCCGGGCAGAAAATTGCCCGCATGGGTGTGGTGCGAACCTTCCAGCACGTGCGTCTGTTCCGTGAAATGACGGTGATTGAAAACCTGCTGGTTGCCCAGCATCAGCACCTGAAAAGCGGTGTGCTGGCGGGTCTGTTCAAAACGCCGAGATTTCGTCGCGCCGAAGCGGAAGCGCTCGATCGCGCCGCCGACTGGCTGGAACGTGTCGGATTGCTCGAACTGGCGAACCGTCAGGCGGGGAATCTGGCTTACGGTCAGCAGCGCCGTCTGGAAATCGTCCGCTGTATGGTGACGCGCCCGGAAATCCTGATGCTCGACGAACCGGCTGCCGGTCTGAATCCGCGCGAAACCGAAGAGCTGAATCAGCTGATTGCCGAACTGCGTAACCAGCACAACGTGTCGGTGCTGCTGATTGAACACGACATGAAGCTGGTGATGGGCATTTCCGACCGCATCTACGTGGTGAATCAGGGCACGCCGCTGGCGCAGGGCACTCCGGCTGAAATTCGTAACAATCCTGACGTGATCCGCGCCTATTTAGGCGAAGGTTAATGGGCGAAGGCTAAGGGACAGAACAAGATGTTGTCATTTAATCAGGTATCCGCCCATTACGGCAAAATTCAGGCGCTGCATGAAGTCAGCCTGAGCATTAACAAAGGGGAAATCGTCACGCTGATCGGCGCGAACGGCGCGGGGAAAACCACGCTGCTCGGCAGTTTATGTGGCGAACCGCGGGCGTCGCACGGCTCGATCATTTTTGAAGGGCAGGACATCACACAGTGGCAGACCGCCAAAATCATGCGCGGCGATATCGCAATAGTGCCGGAAGGCCGCCGTGTGTTTTCGCGCATGACCGTGGAAGAGAATCTGGCGATGGGCGGATTTTTCGCCACACGTGACCAGTTTCATGCCCGTCTGGAGCGCGTGTTTACACTGTTCCCGCGTCTGAAAGAGCGTCGTGTTCAGCGTTCAGGCACTATGTCCGGCGGCGAGCAACAGATGCTGGCGATTGGCCGTGCGCTGATGAGCCAGCCGCGTTTACTGCTGCTCGACGAGCCGTCGCTCGGTCTGGCGCCGATCATCATCCAGCAGATTTTTGACACTATCCAGCAACTGCGCGAAGAAGGGATGACCATCTTCCTGGTCGAGCAAAACGCCAATCAGGCGCTGAAACTCGCCGATCGCGGTTATGTGCTGGAGAACGGTCATGTGGTGCTGGAAGATACCGGCGCGGCATTGCTGGCCAACGAAGCTGTGCGTGCGGCCTATCTCGGCGCATAAATTGGCTTCTGATTTTAAAAATCTGTGATAAATCTACTAAACCGCACGGCAAGCGCTTTGCGGTTTTTATTTTGTCGATAAATTAACATCTCTTACATTCTTATAACTTTGCACATCATCAGGAACATGTCATGAACACAGAAGGTTTACTCGCCGCCCGTATGGTCAGGCTTAAAAGTTCGGCCATCCGGGAATTGCTGAAACACAGCAAAATGGAAGGCGTTATTTCACTGGCGGGTGGTATTCCTTCTTCAGCGCTTTTTGATTTCGACGGCCTGCGTGAAGCCACACAGCTGGCGATAACAGAACAGCCGGAGCACGCATTCCAGTATGGCCTGACAGAAGGCAGTTATACGCTGCGTGAGCGTATTGCTTCTCTTTGTCAGGAACGTGGCGTGGTCGCGCAGCCTGAAGATATCGTAGTGACCGCCGGATCCCAGCAGGCGCTGGATCTGGTGATGCGCGCCGTGGTGAACCCGGATGATATTTTCGTGGTGGAGCGCCCGACCTATCTGGCCGCTTTGCAGACCCTGGAACTGGCCGAAGCGCAAATCCTCTCCGTCGGTTCAGACGGCGACGGCATGATTGTCGATGAGCTGGCCGAACTGCTGAAAACACAAAAGATTAAAGGCGTGTATCTGGTGCCGACGTTCGGTAACCCGAGCGGCGTGACCCTGAGCCGTGTGCGCCGTGAGCAGCTGGTGAAACTGGCGGCACAGCACGAATTCCTGATTGTAGAAGATGATCCGTACGGCGAACTGCGTTTCACCGAAGAACGCCAGCCGACGCTGTTTGAGCTGTCGAAAGCCCTGTTCGGTCACGCGGATAACATTATCTACACCTCGACGTTCTCTAAAATTCTGGCGCCGGGTTTGCGTCTGGGCTGGGTGATTATGCCTGACTGGCTGTTGCATAAGGTCGCCATCATCAAACAGGCGGCAGATTTGCACGCCAGCGCGTTGTCGCAGAGCATTGCGGAATATTATCTCGGTCTTGGCCGTCTGCCGAAGCAGATCGAAACAATTCGTGCCGCGTATAAAAAGAAATGCCAGGTCATGGCCGAACTGCTGGAACGCGAACTGGGCGACGTGCTGACGTTTGAATATCCGAAAGGCGGCATGTTCCTGTGGGCACGTTTCCGCGAGCCGCGTAACTGCGCTGAGTGGATGAAAAAGACGCTGGAGCAGGGCGTGGTGTTTGTGCCGGGCGAATTCTTCTATGCCGATAACCCGGATCACTCGACCTTCCGTCTGTCGTTCGCCACCGCGACCGAAGAGCAGATGCAGGAGGCGGTTGCCCGCCTGAAACGCGCGCTGTAAAACCCCCGGATTTCCCTTCTTTATAAGGCGCATCGTTCACCTGATGCGCCTTCTTTTTTGCCATCTGTTCGTCACCTGCACTTCATGCTGCTGTAACGTTAATGTCATTTAACTGTTATTTATCTGTAATTTAGCCGTGTCATGTTACCTCCGCATAAAAACGTTTCTCAATACCCCATTTATCTCTGCCCCTTTTACACCAGCAGAATTCAGGAGACAGGCATGTTCATCAACCTCAAAAAAACGGTCATCGGCACCGCGCTGACGCTGGCTTTCAGCGCCAATGCCTTCGCTGTGACAGAAATTCCTTTCTGGCACTCTATGGACGGCGAATTAGGCAAAGAAGTGAACTCGCTGGCCGACCGTTTTAACCAGACGCACCCTGATGTCAAAATCGTGCCTGTCTATAAAGGCAAATACGACGAAAGCCTGGCGGCCGGTATCGCGGCATATCGCACCGGCAATGCTCCGGCTATCTTGCAGGTTTACGAAGTAGGCACCGCGACCATGATGGCCAGCAAAGCCATCAAACCGGTCTACGAAGTGTTCAGTGATGCAGGCATCAAAGAAGACGTTTCCCAGTTCGTGCCGACCGTTTCCGGTTATTACTCCGATTCCAAAGGCCGTCTGTTATCCCAGCCTTTCAACAGCTCCACGCCGGTGCTGTATTACAACAAAGATGCGTTTAAGAAAGCCGGTCTGAACCCGGATCAGCCGCCGAAAACCTGGCAGGATATGGCCGCGTACACCGAAAAACTGCGTGAAGCCGGCATGAAGTGCGGCTACGCCAGCGGCTGGCAGGGCTGGATCCAGATTGAGAACTTCAGCGCGTGGCACGGTCTGCCAATCGCTACCAAAAACAACGGCTTCGACGGCACCGATGCGGTTCTGGAATTCAATAAACCAGAGCAAATCAAACACATTCAGATGCTCGAAGACATGAACAAAAAAGGTGATTTCACCTATTTTGGTCGTAAAGACGAATCCACCGCCAAGTTCTATAACGGCGACTGCGCGATGACTACCGCATCTTCCGGTTCACTGGCCGACATCCGTCAGTATTCCAAATTCAACTACGGCGTGGGCATGATGCCTTACGACGCAGACATCAAAGGCGCACCACAAAACGCCATCATCGGCGGCGCAAGCCTGTGGGTGATGAACGGCAAAGACAAAGACACTTACAAAGGCGTCGCCGAATTCCTGCAATTCCTGACCGCGCCGGAAATCGCTGCCGAATGGCACCAGAAAACCGGTTATCTGCCGGTGACGACTGCGGCGTATGAGCTGACCAAAAAAGAAGGCTTCTACGAGAAGAATCCGGGTTCTGACGTTGCCACCCGCCAGATGCTGAACAAGCCGCCATTACCGTTCACCAAAGGTCTGCGTCTGGGCAACATGCCGCAGATCCGTACCATCGTTGATGAAGAACTGGAAAGCGTCTGGAGCGGTAAGAAAAGCGCCAAAGAAGCACTGGATACCGCAGTACAGCGCGGGAATCTGCTGCTGCGTCGCTTCGAAGCTTCTACCAAATAATTTTCTTGCACCTCCCCCCGCGAAGGGGAGGGAGCAAAACAGCCTCCCCTTTGCAGGGGGAGGAGCCAAACCCGTCATCGCATTAACGAGTAAACCATCATGAGTTCACACCGTCCCGGTTTTGGTTGCAGCTGGTTGCCCTACGCGCTGGTGTTGCCGCAGCTGTTGATCACCGCGATATTTTTCTTGTGGCCTGCCGGTCAGGCGCTGTGGTATTCGGTACAGACGCTGGATCCTTTCGGCTTATCCAGCACCTTCGCCGGTCTGACTAACTTCACACAGCTGTTTCAGGACCCGTACTATCTCGACTCTTTTTATACCACGCTGAAATTCAGCTTTATGGTGGCATTCATCGGACTGGCCGTTTCGCTGTTTTTCGCGGCGCTGGTCGATCACGTGGTACGCGGCAGCCGGATTTATCAGACGCTGATGATCCTGCCTTACGCTGTGGCGCCTGCCGTTGCCGCCGTTTTGTGGATGTTTCTGTTCAGCCCCGGTCTGGGCCTGATTACTCATTTCCTGGGCTCGATAGGCTACAACTGGAACCACGCGCAAAACAGCGGTCAGGCGATGTTCCTGGTGGTGCTGGCGTCGGTCTGGAAGCAGGTCAGCTACAACTTCCTGTTCTTCCTGGCGGCGTTGCAGTCGATCCCAAAATCTCTGGTAGAAGCGGCGGCTATCGATGGCGCAGGCCCGGTACGTCGCTTCTTCAATCTCGTATTACCGCTGATTTCACCGGTGAGCTTCTTCCTGCTGGTGGTCAATCTGGTGTACGCCTTCTTTGATACCTTCCCGGTGATTGATGCCGCGACAGCCGGTGGCCCGGTACAGGCGACGACCACGCTGATTTATAAAGTGTATCGCGAAGGTTTCTCCGGCCTGGACTTGTCCAGCTCCGCCGCGCAGTCCGTCATTCTGATGCTGCTGGTTTGCGGCCTGACGTTCATTCAGTTCCGCTTTGTCGAGCGTAAGGTGCGTTACCAATGATTGAAAACCGCAGAGGGCTGGATATCTTCAGCCACATCATGCTGCTGCTTGGCGTGCTGGTGATTTTATTCCCGCTGTACGTCGCCTTTGTGGCGGCCTCGCTGGATAACAAACAGATTTTCGATGTGCCAATGACGCTGATCCCGGGCACCCATTTATGGGAAAACATCACCACCATCTGGACGCAGGGGGCAGGGAACAGCAGTCCGGCATTCGGACGGATGCTGATCAACAGCTTCATCATGGCGATGGTGATCACCATCGGTAAGATTTCGGTGTCGATGCTTTCGGCTTACGCGATTGTCTATTTTCGTTTTCCGCTGCGTAACCTGTTCTTCTGGCTGATTTTCATGACGCTGATGTTGCCGGTGGAAGTGCGTATTTTCCCGACCGTTCAGGTCATCGCTAATCTGCATATGCTCGACAGCTACACCGGCCTGACGTTGCCGCTGATGGCCTCGGCGACCGCGACTTTCCTGTTTCGCCAGTTCTTTATGACCTTGCCGGATGAACTGCTGGAAGCCGCACGTATCGACGGCGCAGGCGCGATGCGCTTTTTCTGGGACATCGTGCTGCCGCTGTCGAAAACCAATCTGGCGGCGCTGTTCGTCATCACCTTTATTTATGGCTGGAACCAGTACCTGTGGCCGATCCTGATCACCAGCGATGCCTCGATGGGCACGGCGGTGGCGGGGATCAAAAGCATGATTTCCTCCGGCGACGGCTCGACCCAATGGAATCAGGTGATGGCGGCCATGATCCTGACCTTATTGCCACCGCTGGCGGTGGTGCTCCTGATGCAGCGCTGGTTTGTGCGCGGCCTGGTAGACAGTGAGAAGTAACTGAAATGGCAAATTTGAAATTACAGGCAGTGACCAAATCCTACGACGGCAAAAACCAGATCATCCAGAGCATCGATCTGGACGTGGCCGACGGCGAGTTCATCGTGATGGTAGGGCCTTCCGGCTGCGGAAAATCGACTCTGCTGCGCATGGTGGCCGGGCTTGAGCGCACGACCTCCGGTGATATCTACATTAATGACCAGCGCGTCACTGAACTGGAGCCGAAAGATCGCGGTATTGCAATGGTCTTCCAGAACTATGCGCTGTATCCGCACATGAGCGTGTACGACAACATGGCGTATGGCCTGAAAATCCGCGGCTTCGGCAAAGCGCAAATCAACGATCGCGTTGAGGAAGCGGCGCGCATTCTGGAACTGGGGCCGTTGCTCAAACGAAAACCGCGTGAGCTTTCCGGCGGCCAGCGTCAGCGTGTGGCAATGGGGCGTGCCATCGTGCGGGAACCGGCGGTATTCCTGTTCGACGAACCGCTTTCTAACCTCGACGCTAAACTGCGCGTCCAGATGCGCCTTGAACTACAACAATTACATCGTCGTCTGCGCACCACCAGCCTGTACGTCACCCACGATCAGGTGGAAGCCATGACCCTGGCCGAACGTGTGATCGTGATGAACAAAGGTATTGCCGAACAAATCGGCACGCCGTCGGAAGTCTATCGCCGTCCGGCCAGCCTGTTTGTCGCCAGCTTTATCGGCTCTCCGGCCATGAACCTGTTACCGGGCCAGCTCACCACGGACGGCACGTCGCTGGTGATGGAAGGCGGGTTTGAACTGCCGCTGCCGGTGGCGCGCCCTGAGTGGGGCGGTCGTGAGCTGACGGTCGGTATTCGCCCTGAACATATTCATCTGACTGATGACACACAAAACGGTATTCCGATGGTGCTCAATACGCTGGAACTGCTGGGTGCGGATAATCTGGCACACGGCAAACTGGCGGGCAGCGGCGTTGTGGTGCGTTTATCGCATGAAGTGTTCCCGACAGCCGGTTCGCTGTTGCGCTTGGTTTTCCCGGCGAAAGCGTTACACTTTTTCGATACTCACACCGGATTACGGATGGAATGAACATGAAAGCCTGGCCTTATCCTCGCATTGTGGCGCACCGCGGCGGCGGTGCTCTGGCACCGGAAAACACGCTGGCGGCTATCGATATGGGCGCGAAATACGGTCATAAGATGATCGAATTTGACGCCAAACTGGCGCAGGGCGGGGAAATCTTCCTGTTGCACGACGATACCCTGAACCGCACCAGCAATGGCTGGGGTGTGGCAGGTGAATTGCCGTGGGAAAAACTCGAACGGCTCGACGCCGGCGACTGGTATGGCGCAGAGTTCAAAGGAGAAAAACTCCCGCTGCTCTCGCAGGTCGCCGAACGTTGTGCGCGCCACAACATGATGGCGAATATCGAAATCAAACCGACCACCGGGCTGGATGAAAAAACCGGAACCGACGTCGCGCTGGCCGCCCGTGAATTGTGGAAAAACCAGGCCGTGCCGCCGCTGCTTTCTTCGTTCGAATTTGACGCACTGGTTGCTGCGAAAAAAGCCGCCCCCGAGCTTCCGCGCGGTCTGCTGATCGACTCGTGGCACGAAAACTGGAAAGCACTGACCGACGAACTGGAATGTGCGTCTCTGCATCTCAATCACAAACTGCTTAATGAAGAACGCGTGAAAGCAATCAAAGCCGCCGGTCTGCATATTCTGGTGTATACCGTGAATAATCCGGCGCGCGCCCGTGAATTACTGGGCTGGGGCGTGGACTGTATTTGTACCGATAAGATTGATGTGATCGGGCCGGATTTCGTTTAAGCGGGTAACGCGGATCAGGCGCAGTGAACACCGCGCCTGAAGGGGGATTACGGCGTCTGATTCAGCTTCTGACCCAGCGTCTGGTTATTCTGCTGGATCTGTAAACGTTGCTGATTGCTCTGGATCTGCGATTTCAGCTTCAGCTGCTGTTGCTGCTGACTGTTACGCATATCCTGCTCCTGCTGACGTTTCTGCATCTGCTGATTGTTCTGCTGTTGTTGTTGCATGCGTTGTTGCGACGGATTGTTCAGCAGCGGATCGTCAGGGTTCGGCACTTTTTCGACTGCACTGGTGGTCTGAACAGCAAACAGCAGCGGCAGCGCGGCGAGCATTCCATATAAACATTTCATCAGTTCATCCTCCGTTTTCAGTCATCCGTTAAGTGTATGCCATCGCAGCCGTGAACGTGTCCTTTGAGCGCACGTTTCCCTCAAAGCGTGCTGTCGCTCTCGTTTGCTCTATAATTGAACAGATGTAAACCACCTTCACGCTTCGCGGTTTCCTTCATTCCGCTACAATCATCCATCTTTATCATTTTAGGGCTCAACTGCCGTGCCTTTACTCATTATCACCACCATTTTGTGGGCCTTTTCGTTCAGCCTGATCGGCGTCTATCTGGCCGGACAGGTTGACAGCGTGTTTTCCGTATTAGTCCGTTTAGGACTGGCGGCGCTGGTTTTCCTGCCGTTCCTGCGCTGGAAAGGTCATCAGCTCACCACCATTTTGTTGTACATGGCGGTGGGCGCGATGCAGCTTGGCATCATGTATCTCATCAGCTTCGAAGCGTATCTGTACCTTTCGGTACCGGAATTCCTGCTATTTACAGTGATGACGCCGCTGTACGTCACACTGATTTATGACCTGATCAGTGGCCGCAAAATCCGTATCGGTTATGCGCTGAGCGCCCTGCTGGCGGTCGCGGGCGCGGCGATTATTCGTTACGACCACATCAGCGAACATTTCATCATTGGTTTGCTGCTGGTGCAGGCGGCGAACATCTGTTTTGCCATCGGGCAGGTGGGCTATAAACGCCTGATGGAAACCCGTCCGATGCCGCAGCATACGGCGTTTTCCTGGTTCTATCTTGGGGCACTGTTGTGCGCGGTGGTGGCCTGGTTCCTGTGGGGCAATCCGCAAAAATTACCGACCACGAACCTGCAATGGGGGATTCTGGTGTGGCTGGGCATTGGTGCTTCAGGGCTGGGGTATTTCATGTGGAACTACGGTGCGACGCAGGTTGATGCGGGAACGCTGGGAATTATGAACAACTTCCACGTCCCGGCGGGGCTGCTGGTGAATCTGGCAATCTGGCAACAGCAGCCGCACTGGCCGAGCTTTATTATTGGCGCAGCAGTGATTATGTCCTCACTGTGGGTACACCGGCGTTGGGTCGTGCCGCGTCGCGAACAAACGGCAGATGATCGCACGCGTGCTGGCGCGCCGAACGAATAAACGCTTCGGTCACCGGCTGACGCTGTTCGCCGTCGCGCACGGCGGCGAACAGACGGCTCCATAAACCTTCGCCCAGGGTCTTCGTTACGACGAGGCCCTGGCGCTCAAAACTTTCTACGACCCAGTGCGGTAACGCCGCAATCCCCATTCTCGCCGACACCATCTGGATTAATAACAATGTGTTATCGACGCTTTTCAGCGACGGGCTGACCCCTGCCGGTTGGAGAAAATGCCGCCAGATATCCAGCCGCTGACGCTGAACCGGATAAATCATCAGGGTTTCCGTACTCAAATCTTCCGGCGAAATCACGGTTTTAGCCGCCAGCGGATGATCCGGTGCCAGCACCAGACGGACTTCGTAATCGAACATCGGGGAGTAGTGCAAACCGCTGCGCGGCAGAATATCGGAGGTCAGCACGATATCCAGCTCGCCCTGTTGCAGCGCCGGTTGCGGGTCAAACGTCACGCCGGATTTGAAATCCATCACCACATGCGGCCAGTTCTGGTGGAAGTTATCCAGCGCGGGCGTCAGCCACTGAATACAGCTGTGGCACTCAATCGCGATGCGCAGTGAAGTCTGGTGCGGCTCATTGCACGCCTGCAACGCCTGCTGGATTTGCGGCAGCACCTGTTCTGCCAGATTCAGCATGATTTCGCCCTGCGGCGTAAAGCGTAAAGGCTGACTTTTCCGCACGAACAACCTGAAACCCAGCCGTTGCTCAAGGTCGCTGAACTGGTGCGACAGGGCCGATTGTGTCTGATGAAGCTGCGAGGCGGCGGCGGCCAGTGACCCGGTGTTGCGCAGTGCTTGCAACGTTCGCAGGTGTTTCAGTTCGATCATGAGAGTCCTTCACTGTGTCATGAATAATTTGCGCTTGTGGATTATACAGTACCTGCGGATTATGGATGTGTAAACATCTGGATGGCTAAACAGGAACTAAAAAGATGACGATACTGAATCACACTCTGGGTTTTCCACGCGTTGGTCTGCGTCGTGAACTTAAAAAAGCACAAGAAAGCTACTGGGCAGGCAATTCCACTCAGGAAGAACTGCTGGCAACCGGACGTGAACTCCGCGCCCGTCACTGGAAGCAACAAGCTGAAGCAGGCGTGGATTTAGTGCCGGTGGGCGATTTCGCCTGGTACGATCACGTACTGACCACCAGCCTCCTGCTGGGCAACGTGCCGGCACGTCATCAGAATGACGACGGCTCTGTGGATCTCGATACCTTATTCCGCCTTGGCCGTGGCCGCGCACCGACCGGTAAACCGGCGGCGGCAGCGGAAATGACCAAATGGTTTAACACCAACTATCACTACATGGTGCCGGAGTTTGTGAAAGGGCAGAAATTCAAACTGACCTGGACACAACTGCTGGAAGAAGTGGACGAAGCGCTGGCGCTCGGCCACAAAGTGAAACCTGTTCTGCTGGGCCCGCTGACCTATCTGTGGCTCGGCAAAGTCAAAGGCGAACAGTTTGACCGCCTTTCCCTGCTCAACGACATTCTGCCTGTTTATCAGCAGGTGCTGGCTGAACTGGCAAAACGCGATGTTGAGTGGGTGCAGATTGACGAACCGGCGCTGGTGCTGGAATTACCGCAGGAATGGCTGGACGCGTACAAACCGGCTTATACCGCACTGGAACAGAGCAAAACCAAACTGCTGCTGACCACCTATTTCGACAGCGTCGGACATAATCTCGACACTATCCGTCAGCTGCCGGTTCAGGGGTTACACATTGATGCCGTCGCTGGTCGCGATGATTTGCAAGCCGTCATCAGTAAACTGCCAAAAAACTGGCTGATTTCTCTGGGGGTGATCAATGGCCGTAACGTCTGGCGTGCTGATCTGAGCACCTGGTTTGACCGTCTGAAACCTCTGGTGGTAGGGCGCAACGTCTGGATCGGCAGCTCTTGTTCCCTGCTGCACAGTCCGATTGATTTAAGCGTCGAAAGCCGTCTGGATGAAGAAGTGAAAAGCTGGTTCGCCTTCGCCCTGCAAAAATGTGCCGAGCTGTCACTGTTGACGTCTGCGCTGAACCATCCGACTGCGGAAGCGCAGCTGAAACTGGCCGAATACAGCGCGCCCATCCGTGCCCGCCGTGAATCCGCCCGCGTGAATAATCCGGCAGTCGGTCAACGCGTGGCGGCGATTACGGCCACAGATATCGAGCGTCAGCACGTTTATACCGAACGTGCTAAAGCGCAGCGTGCCCGTTTCAACCTGCCTGCCTGGCCGACCACCACCATCGGCTCATTCCCGCAAACCACTGAAATTCGCGGCCTGCGTCTGGACTTTAAACAAGGTCGGCTGGATAACACCAAATACCGCACCGGTATCAGCGAACATATTAAGCAGGCCATTAAAGAACAGGAACGTCTGGATATCGACGTGCTGGTGCATGGTGAAGCTGAACGTAACGACATGGTGGAATATTTCGGCGAGCATCTGGACGGTTTTGTATTCACGCAAAACGGCTGGGTACAAAGCTACGGTTCACGTTGCGTGAAACCGCCGGTGATTATCGGCGATGTCAGCCGTCCGCAAGCCATTACCGTGGAGTGGGCGAAGTATGCGCAGTCGCTGACCGAAAAACCGGTGAAAGGCATGCTGACCGGCCCGATCACTATTCTCTGCTGGTCCTTCCCGCGTGAAGATGTCAGCCGCGAAACCATCGCTAAACAAATCGCGCTGGCGCTGCGTGATGAAGTGGAAGATCTGGAAAAAGCCGGTATCGGTATCATTCAGATTGACGAACCGGCACTGCGCGAAGGTCTGCCGCTGCGCCAGTCTGAATGGAATGCTTACCTCCGCTGGGCGGTAGATGCGTTCAAACTGAACGCCGCGATTGCCAGCGATGACACGCAGATCCACACCCACATGTGTTACTGCGAATTCAACGACATCATGGATTCCATTGCCGCGCTGGATGCTGACGTGATCACCATCGAAACCTCGCGTTCCGATATGGACTTGCTGGAATCGTTTAAAGACTTCGAGTACCCGAATGAAATCGGGCCGGGCGTTTACGACATTCACTCACCTAACGTGCCAAGCGTGGAGTGGATTGAGGATTTACTGCGTAAAGCCGCGGATCGTATTCCGGCGGAACGCCTGTGGGTCAACCCGGACTGTGGCCTGAAAACCCGCGGCTGGCCGGAAACCCGCGAATCGCTGGAAAACATGGTTAAAGCCGCCAAGCGTCTGCGCGCTGAGAAAGCCTGAATTAAAGAGTCGTTGTGTTGTTGCTGACACGTTTTGGGGCACTCCGGTGCCCCTTTTTTTGGTGCACATTCGCACTTTGTTACGTCTGTTTCATCCCCCGTCATACGGCGGCTGTAGCGCGATTACGGCACTCAGCCTCAGGCAGTTTCTACGCGTTGCGCCTTTCTCCGCTAGGCTTAAATCAGGATTAACTTTCTTTTTACCCAACAGACAGGGAGAAAATATGAACCGGTTTACAGACAAAGTCGTGGTAGTAACGGGCGCAGGTTCCGGTATGGGTGCGGCATCCGCACGGCGTTTTTCTTCAGAAGGCGCGATAGTCGTGCTGGTCGGGAGAACGAAAGAGAAACTGGAGAAAGTCGCCAAAACGCTAAGCAGTACGCAGTATTACATTCATCTGGCGGATGTTTCTTCCGCGCAGGATGTGGAGCGGATGGCGGCGGTGATCGAAGACAAATTCGGGCGTGTTGATGTGCTGGTTAACGCCGCAGGCGTGGTTGTGCAGGGTAAAGCGACCGAAGCGAGCCTTGATGACTGGCAGAAAATTATCGCCATCGATCTGAGCGGCGTCTTTTACTGCACGCGATTCTTCATGCCTGCATTGATCAAAAGTAAGGGAAATATTGTCAACATTTCCTCGGTTTCCGGTACCGGCGGCGACTGGGGAATGAGTTTCTATAACGCGGCGAAAGGCGGCGTGACGAACTTTACCCGCTCGATTGCGATGGACCACGGTAAAGACGGCGTGCGTGTTAACGCGGTGTGTCCGTCGCTGACCTTTACGGAGATGGCGGCCGGAATTAAAGACAACAAGCCGTTGCTGGCTAAATTTGCCGAACGAATTCCGCTGGGACGTGGTGCGGAGCCGGAAGAAATCGCGGATGTGATTGCGTTTCTGGCCAGCCATGATGCCCGCTTCGTGACGGGCGTAAACCTGCCGGTCGATGGCGGTTTGTCGGCGTCCAACGGCCAGCCTCCGCAGGCATAAGCTCCAGCCTCCGCAGGTATAAGCTGATGTTTCCGGCCCGCCGCTTCACCGGCAGGCCGGATTTCCCGGTACTCCTCCCAAATTTGTGACTTCCTTTTCTTTCTGCGTCGCAGGTTAGTTATGATGGCGTGATTCCGCTGACAGGTAATCTGAACATGACGCATCCTCTTTTTTCCGTTTTATCTCCGGTAATTGAGCAACCCGAAGGCGTCCGGCAGGTCTTTTTTGCCGGTGCCCTGCATCCGGTGCCGGCACTTGCGTATCAGGTAGATTTTCCGCGTCTGGAACTCGTCCTCGGAGGGGAGCAGATGATGGAATGGGAAAATGAGCAGGGCGTGAGTCAGGTTGTCTGCATGCAGGCGGGGGATGTGCTATTTGTGCCGGCAAAAGGCTGGAATAGTCCGCAGTGGCAAACGCCGGTTCGCACCCTGAGCCTGTTATTTGGCAAACAACAGCTGGGTTTCAGCCTGCTCGGCTGGGACGGCAAACAGTTTGATTCACGTGAAAAAGGCAATACTGGCAGGCGCGGGCCGCGCGTAGGCGCTTTTATGTTGCAGGCGCTCAATGAACTGGCGTGGCACCAGGCGGATCAGCTGACGGCGCGGTTCCTGGTGAAAGGGTTACTGAGCCATGCGCAGGATTTATTCAGTTCCTCGGCGCATACCGCCTCACGCAGCCAGGCGCTCTTCGGCGCGGTACGCCAGCATATCGAAGAGCATTACCGCGAACCGCTCACCCGCGATTCAGTCGCCAAGGCGTTTTATATTTCACCGAATTATCTGTCACATTTGTTTCAGAAAAGCGGCGGGATTGGGCTGAACGAATACCTGAACTATGTCCGGCTGGAACAGGCAAAAAATCTACTGAAAGGATATGACATGAAAGTGAAAGAAGTCGCCCATGCCTGCGGGTACATCGACAGCAACTATTTTTGCCGCCAGTTTAAGAAAAGCACCGAACGTTCCCCTTCCGAATATCGCCGCCAGTATCGCAGCCAGTTTGAGAGTCTGGAGCCGTAGAAGCGCTGACGGCCCTTATTATGCGAGAACGATGCGCGTACCCTGCGGAGATGAGGCGATCTTTTTCACGGCGGCCATGACTTTATCCGGCGTGCGCAAAAAAGTGTGAATGCCTGTCTGTACGCAGCGGCTGTGAGTAAAACGGTCACTGTTTTCCAGCTGGATCTCCGTGATAAGCAAAACGATATCTGCCTGAGCAATATCGCTTTCCGAGAGCGCGTTTTCGACACCCAGCGCGCCCTGCGTCTCCACTTTCACCTGCCATTTTTCCTGCAAACACAGCTTTTCCAGGCGTTCAGCCGCCATATATGTGTGAGCGACACCGCTGATGCAGGCCGTGACTCCGACCAGTTTTAATGACATTTGCCGTTCCCCGTAGCTGGAAATTTTACCCGCCCATCGTCACGGTATACCCATAGCTTTCAGCCATTGCGCGCAATGGCGCAAGTGCGACGGCATCCGGCACCAGTGTTTTGTGCATCGAATAGGTTTTTCCTAATAACGGATATTTTGCTTCTCCGTATTTGTGGAAGGGTAACAGATGGATTTCATTTAAGTTGAAGGGTTTAAGGAAATCCAGGATCTGACGCAGATTTTCCTGTGTCAGCGTGTAGCCAGGGATCAGGGGAACGCGCGGAAGCAGTTCCACATCGCGCTGGGTCAGCGCCTGAAAATTTTCCAGCACCCGGGGTTGATTCATGTTGAGCAGGGTGCGGGCCAGCGTGGCGTCCATGATTTTGAAATCAAATAAAACCTGATCGCAGTGTTCAACCACCGAAAGCAAATGATCCCGTGGAACATCGCCTGCGGTTTCAATGGCCGTGTGTATCCCGAGGCCCTGTAATTCCTTCAACAACTCGCGGGCAAAAACCGGTTGCATCAGCACTTCGCCACCGGAAAGCGTGATGCCACCGCCGGATGATCGGAAAAAAACTTCATCCTTGAGCAGGCGGGACATCAGCGCTGGCAGCGTAATGTCTTCGCCTACATATTCCAGTGCGCCGCTCGGGCATTCCTGCGGATCCTGCAAACAGGTCCGGCAGTTCAGGCATTTCGCCTGACGTTTGATGGTCTGGATCCGGGGCGACATGGATTCCGGGTTAGCGCACCACGGGCAGCGGTGCGGGCAACCTTTGAAGAAAACCATCGTGCGGATCCCCTGACCGTCGTTGAGAGAAAATCGCTGAATGTTAAAAATGCGCCCCGTCGGGGATTTTTCAGTGGTTTCACAAGCTCCGTTGACCATGGGGATCCGCAGGTCAGAGCTGGTGTGCGGTGCGACCGATAATGTCATCCTGAATCTCCTTTGACAGTTCGACAAAGAACGCGCTGTATCCGGCGACCCTGACCACTAATCCGGCGAAATCCTGCGGACGCTTTTGCGCTTCACGAAGCTGTTCTGCATTCACCACGTTGAACTGAACATGCTGTAATTTCAGCCGGGTGAAGGCGCCGAGAAAATCAGCCAGCTTATTCAGACCCTGCAAACCTTCCAGCGTTGATGGCGTAAATTTCACGTTCAGCAAAGTGCCGTTTGAGAGCAGCATATTGTCGAGCTTACTGACGGATTTCAGTACCGCGGTTGGCCCCTGATGATCCTGCCCGAGCATCGGTGAAAGGCCGCCGTCTGCCAGCTGTTCACCGGCAAAACGACCGTCCGGTGTAGCTCCGACTACTGCGCCTAGCGGCACATGTGCAGAGACAGTGTAAGAGCCCGGCGTAAACTGGCCGCCGCGCGGGTTGCGGTACTGTTCGACTTCTTTGCAGTAATAGCGCAGCAAATCGGCACTGATTAAATCCACTTCATCGACGTCGTTGCCGTACTTCTCGAAGCGGTTGATCAGGCGGGCGCGGATCGCGCGGCCTTCTTCGCTGGCGAAATTCTCTTTCAGCGAGGCAAGCAGTTCATCAAAGCTCAGGCGTTGCTGATCAAACACCAGCCCTTTCAGCGCATGCAACGAGTCGCTGAGGTTTGCGATGCCGATGCCCTGAACGCCGGAAAAATTATAGCGCGCGCCACCAGCAGTAATGTCTTTCCCGCTTTTTAGACAACCTTCAATGAAAGACGACAGCAACGGAACCGGTGCCCAGTCGCGGTGGCCGATATCGCAGATATTGCTGCCCTGCGCCATCAGTTTCACGTAGTGGCTGATTTTCTGGCGGATCTGTTCCACCAGCTCAGCATAGTTAATCGCAGAATTTCCTTCGTTCTCATGCAGCGTTAACTCCATGACTTTCAGCAGGTTGAACATCGCGATGTCATGCAGCCCGTACGTTTTCCCTGGGATAGACAATTCGACGCAGCCGACGACCGCATAATCCCGGGCATCTTCGAGGCTCACGCCGCGGTTCAGGAAGGCCGGAACCACCACTTCATCGTTGAAGATTTGCGGAATGCCGGTGCCGAGACGGATAGTTTCGGCTGTTTTCAGCAGGAACGGACGGTCGATGAGTTCGTTGACCCGCACACCAAGATTGGGCTGCGGCAGGTAGATGCTCTGATAAGCGTCCAGACACAGGAATGACAACACGTTGACCGCGCTGCGCCCCGTCTCCGTTAAACCGCCGAGTAAAATCGTATAACCCGTGGGAAAACCGGCGAAATACCGGGCGCTCGACGTCGAACGTAACAGCACGATGTCATTGCATTTCACCCACAGGCTTTCCAGCAGCTCTTTCAAAAACTCCGGCTGTTCGCCGTGTGAAAGGGAATGCTGATAGAACGGCAACATGTACTGATCGAAGCGTCCGAGCGATAGCGAACTGGCGTTGGATTCGTACTGCAAAATAATATTCATGTACCAGAACAGCTGACAGGCCTGATAGAAATCCTGCGGCTTATTGCCGGAAATATGCTGCGATATGCGGGCAATACGTTCGAGTTCAGCCTTTCTTTGCAGATCACTGCATGCCAGCGCCATCTGCTCTGCCAGCGCCGCATAACGCAAAATATGCCGCTGCGAAGCCTCGAGCAAAATCAGTGCCGCCTGATAAAACGCATTATCCGGCGCGTCGTTAACATGCTGTTTAAGTTCAGCGATTAAGTTATCAAGACCGCCGCTGAGCAGGCGAGGGTAATCAATAATGATGTGCCCCTGGCCTTTATCGGTCTGGTTGATGCTGAAAATCTGTGTTTTGGTAGCCGCTTTGACGTCTTCCGGTATCTGACTGTTGATGAAATCTTTCATCGAGCGCGATTCCCAGTAAGGGAAAAGCTGTTCGCGGTAAATCTGTTTATCCTGCTCAGAAATCGTAAAGCGATCCTGCGGACGGGTGGAAAATGTATCCAGTTCTTTAAGCAGCCAGTAAGGGTCCATTTCAGGAGAGACGATCCCCGCTCGCGGTTTGACGGTGCGGTTGCCGGCAATCAGTTCGTCTTCACGCAGGGTAATTTCAACGTGATCAAGGATCCAGGCTGTCGCTTTTGCCCGGCGCAAAAGCGTGGACTCGCCTTCAGTCGTACGGTGACTTGCGGTGTATAACAGAGCCCGTTCCAGCGAGATTTCACGCGGGTTAGCGAAAAGCGCATTTTTCAGACGTTCGATGCGGGAAGTCATCCTGTTCTCCTTACTTTCAGTCCGTGACAGCGGCTTTGGCGAGATGTGCCGCGATTTTTTCCATAATGGCATCAGCGCGTTTAACGGCATCGCTGATGGCGACCCGAACGGTGACTTTGCCCTTAAAGCGTTCTTCCTGTTTGATACCAATATCTTTGGTCAGGATCACGATATCTGCAGCCGCGACATCGGCAGTGGTCAGCTCATTTTCCAGGCCTATCGAGCCCTGAGTTTCGACTTTGCATTCCCAGCCTCTGGCTTTCGCCGCGCGTTCAATGGCTTCCGCCGCCATATAGGTGTGGGCAACGCCGCACGGGCAAGCTGTGACAGCGATAATGTGAGTCATGTTTTTATCCTTCTATTTTTTACACAGGGTTCAGTTAATTTCGAAATCCAGATCCAGGTCGGATTCCGGATGTTTTTTAGCGGATTGTTTTTTGGCAGCCAGATGTTTCAGCAGGTTGACGCAAAGAGCCGTCGCCACCATGCCGACCAGCAATGCGCCGATGTAGCCCAGTTTTCCCTGCACCACAGGCAGAACAATCAGCCCGCCCCAGCCGGCATAGCATTGCGCGCCAACTAGTGCGGCGGTCACGGCGGCACAGGCAGAACCCATCATGATGGAAGGAATAACGCGCAGCGGGTCGGCGGCGGCGAAAGGGATCGCGCCTTCAGTGACGCCGACGCAACCCATCAGCAGGGCGGCTTTTCCGGCTTCCCGTTCTTCAGTGGAATAGTATTTACGGCCAATCAGCGTGGCGAAACCCAGCCCCAGCGGTGGTGTAGCGATAGCAACTGCGGCAATTGCCACGACGCTATAAACGCCCTGTGCCACGCAAATCAGCATAAAGGCGTAGGCGACTTTATTGACCGGGCCGCCCATATCGAAGGCCAGCATCAGCCCCATAATGATGGCGAGCACGACAATGCTGCCCTGCTGCAGACCTTGCAGCCAGTGGGTCAGCGAGGAAGTCAGCAGCCCGACCGGTTCCCCCAGCCCCCACATCATGATGCCCGCCGTCAGTAAGGTACCGATAATCGGGATCACAAAGATCGGCATCACGGAACGCAGGATCTTCGGCACCGGGATCTTCTTCAGATAGAAGACGATGATCCCCCCGAGAAGACCGGCGATGATCGCGCCGAAGAAGCCCGCCCCAAAGGAAGCGCCGACCCAGGCACCGATGGCTGCGGGCGCGAGCGCAGAGCGGTCGGAAATGGAATAACCGATGTAAGCCGCCAGGAAAGGCACCATCAGCGTCAGACCGGCCACACCAATATCAAACAGTTTTTTCAGATTCGGATCGGTCGCTGCGTCAGGCACGGCGCCTTTGCCGTAAAGCATGACGGAGACCGCCAGCAGAATGCCGCCCGCAACCACAAAAGGGATCATATGGGATACGCCGGTCATCAGGTGCTGACGGGTATTTTTCAGAATATTAAGCAATTCTTTCATGGTGGGCTCCGGTGTCGGGCGAAAATAACGGAACGTCCTTTTCAGCAAAACCTCGGAAGCTGAAAGGATATTGACGACCACAATAGGCCGCCGTCAGGGGCGCTAATAGTGGACAAATTTGTGTTTTACTGGACTTTTGTAAGCTCAGTTCAAAAATGCGAGCAGGTTCAAATAACCCGAGTCGGGGAGAGGTTTTTACGTCAGAACTCAATGTGAGCTGCCTCGCAAAAAGCGACGGACATTACATTTGTCCAGTGTTTGTCATTTTTGTCTGGTAGCAAGTTGGCCCGCGCGACTCTTATCCTGCAATGAGCCGGTTTATCCGCCGGAATTTGGGATGAGGATTCAGAAATGACCAAGAAGTTGAGCTTCACCTGCGTACTGGTAAATGGTGTTCATGCCCGTCCGGCCAGCCATATTGAAACGCTGTGCAATGGATTTGATTCTTCTTTTCACTGGCACAATGCCCGTTCTGACCGCAAAGCCGATGGCAAAAGTGTTCTGTCGCTGATTGGCGCGGATATTTTGCTGGGTGATGAATGTCACGTCACCGTGGAAGGGGAAGATGAAGAGGCCGCCTGTGCCGCGCTGGCGCATTTTATTGAACACCAGTTTCCGCTGTGTGATGAAGCCCTGCCTGAACATGATGATCAGGCGGAGCGGGAACCTCTTCCTGAATCTCTGGCAAATCTTTCTCCGCTGGTCTTTCGCGCCCGTTCCGTCAGTGAAGGCTGCGCGCTGGGGAAACTGGTCAGCCTTGCCCGCGTGAATCTGGCGACGCTGGCGGATTTACCCGAGACGCAAGGTACGGATAAAGAACAGAGTTTACTTTCTCACGGGCTGACAGGGCTGGAGAAGTCTATCGAACTTCAGCTGATGGCAGGGAATGGCACGGTGACCGCGGTGCTGGAGGCGCATCGTTCTTTGCTGCGTGATAACAGCCTGCGTGACGCGCTGCATAAGCATGTCATGGAAGGAAAAAGTTGCGCGCAAAGCATCGTGGAAACAGCTCAGCATTTCAGCCAACAGCTGGCGCAATCTTCCAGTGCCTATCTGCGTGAACGCGAACTGGACATTCGTGATGTCAGCTTCCAGCTGTTGCAGCAAATCTATGGCGAGGATTGTTTTGCATCCCAGCAAAAACTGAGTGAAGCGAGCATTTGTCTGGCGGATGAACTGACGCCAAGCCAGTTTCTCGAACTGGATAAACAACACCTTAAAGGATTACTGCTCGGCAGCGGTGGCAGCACATCGCACACGGTGATCCTCGCGCGGTCTTTCAATATTCCCACGCTGGTTGGGGTCGATCCGCAGCCATTACAGGCATATCTGCGGCAGGATGTGCAGATTGACGGCGATCTCGGGCTGGTGGCTTGTGCGCTCAGTGAGCCGGTAAGGCGCTATTATCGTCAGGAACAGGCGGTGCATCAGGCACTGCGCAATCAGCAAAGCGAATATCTGGATAAACCGGGTTATACCGCCGACGGCGTGCGTCTTGAAGTCGCGGCCAATATTGCCCACTCGGTGGAAGCCAGTGCGGCATTTGACAATGGCGCGGAAGCTGTCGGGCTGTTCCGTACAGAAATGCTGTATATGGATCGCGCCAGTGCGCCTTCCGAAGACGAGTTATACAACATTTACTGCCAGGCAACAGAAGCGGCTAAAGGCAAAACCATTATCGTCCGCACCATGGATATCGGGGGCGATAAACCGGTCAATTATCTGAATATTCCTGCCGAAAATAACCCGTTCCTCGGTTATCGCGCAGTGCGTATTTATCAGGAATTCCTGCCGTTATTCCATACGCAACTGCGTTCAATTCTGCGTGCTTCCGCGCACGGATCGCTGAAAATTATGATCCCGATGATTTCTTCGATGGAAGAGATTTTATGGGTGAAAGAGAAACTGGCGGAAGCCAAACAGTCGCTGCGCAGTGAGCAAATCCCGTTCGATGAAAAAATTCAGCTGGGGATCATGCTGGAAGTGCCGTCGGTAATGTTCATCATCGATCAGTGCTGTGAAGAGATTGATTTCTTTAGCATCGGCAGCAATGACCTGACGCAATACTTGCTTGCCGTTGACCGGGATAACACCAAGGTTACCCGTCATTACAACAGCCTGAATCCGGCATTCCTGCGTGGTCTTGACCACGTCGTACGCGAAGTACATCACCACGGGAAATGGATTGGCTTATGCGGCGAACTGGGTGCAAAAGGTTCCGTACTGCCGCTGCTCGTCGGCCTCGGGCTGGATGAAATCAGCATGAGTGCGCCGTCGGTGCCGGTGACGAAAGCGCGTCTGGCAAATCTCGACAGCCGGGAATGCCGTCAGTTGCTCAACCGTGCGATGCAGTGCCGCACGTCGCTTGAGGTTGAACATTTGCTGGCACAGTTCCGTATGGCTGTGAACGATGCACCGCTGATCACCACAGAATGCGTAGCGCTCAATGCGGACTGGCGCAGCAAAGAGGAAGTGATTAAAGGCATGGTCGATAACCTGATGCTGGCCGGACGTTGTCGCTATCCGCGAAAACTGGCAGCAGACGTCTGGGCGCGTGAAGCCGTATTTTCGACCGGACTGGGTTTCGGTTTTGCTATCCCGCATACCAAATCAGAACATATCGAACAATCGACGATCAGCGTCGCGAAGTTGCCTGAACCGGTGCAGTGGGGCGAGGAAGAAGCACAGTTTGTCATCATGCTGACGCTGAATAAACATGCTTCGGGCGACCAGCATATGCGGATTTTCTCAAAGCTGGCGCGACGAATCATGCACGACAGTTTCCGCGACGCGCTGATGAATTCAACGACAGCAGCGCAGATAGAAGCACTGCTCAAACAAGAACTTGAACTCTGACAGGAGAGGGTATGGAACTTTATCTGGATACGGCTGATATCAGCGCAGTAAAACGTTTATCCCGTATTTTGCCGTTGCAGGGCGTGACGACGAATCCGAGCATTGTGGCAAAAGCCCGGACGTCATTATGGGAAGTTTTGCCCGCGCTGCGTGATGCTTTAGGCGGAGAAGGAAAACTGTTTGCGCAGGTGCTGGCAAATCAGGCTGAACAAATGGTTGAAGAAGCCGAATTGCTTCATTCACGCGTTCCTGGGCTGGTGGTGAAAGTTCCGGTCACGGCGGAAGGGCTGGCAGCCATTAAAATCCTGCGTACCCGAAAAATTCCAACGCTGGGAACCGCCGTGTATGGCGCAGGTCCGGGGCTGCTTTCGGCACTGGCCGGGGCAGAATATGTCGCGCCGTATGTTAACCGGCTGGACGCGCAGGGCGGCGACGGCATTGCGATTGTGACTGAGCTTCAGCAATTGCTGTCGCTTCATGCACCGCACGCCAAAGTGCTGGCCGCCAGCTTTAAAACGCCGCGCCAGGTGCTGGCTTGTTTGCTGGCGGGATGTCAGTCGGTCACCATGCCGGTGGATGTGGCGGAGCAGTTCATCAGCGCGCCTGCGGTGCAGGCAGCCGTCGAGAAATTTGAACAGGACTGGCAGGGCGCCTTCGGGAAGTTGTCGTTATAACCTTCTGAAAGACAACAAAAAACCCGACAGGAAAACCGGCCGGGTTTTTTTATTTGTTTCACTTTTGATTGTCTACTTCACACCGTGTTTTTTATTTCACCCCATACTGTGCAAAGAAATCCAGCATACGCTGCCAGCCATCGGTGGCGGCTTCGGCGTGATAACTCGGGCGGTAATCTGCATTAAACGCATGGCCGGCATCCGGATACACCACGATTTCCGCCGTCGCATTGGCCGCGCGAATAGCCTGCCGCATAGTTTCGACTGTATCCAGCGGAATGCCGGTGTCCTGACCGCCGTACAAACCTAACACCGGCGCATCAAGCGCGGCGGCACGGTCAACCGGGTTGGTCGGGCTGGTCAGTGTTTTGTTGCCGACCAGTTTTCCGTACCACGCCACGCCCGCTTTCAGTTGAGGGTTGTGCGCCGCATACAGCCAGGCGATCCGGCCGCCCCAGCAGAAACCGGTAATCCCGAGTTTGGAAATATCCCCGCCGTGCTGCGATGCCCAATGCGCGGTGTGGTCGAGATCGGAAAGTACCTGCTGATCCGGCACTTTGCTGACCAGTTTTTCGAACAGCTCGCTGATTTCGGTGTAATTGCGTGGATCGCCCTGACGGAAATACAGCTCAGGCGCGATAGCCAGATATCCTTGTTTTGCCAGCCGGCGGCAGACATCCTGAATATGTTCGTGAACGCCAAAAATCTCCTGGACCACCAGAATGATTGGTAATTTTCCGGAGAAGTTTTCCGGCCGGGCGAGATAGGCGGGAAGATCTTCACCCTGCGAAGGAATGGTCGTCTGACCCGCGTGAAGCCCGTCGGTGTCGGTATGAATAGTCGTGCTGGCAACCGGTGTCACGGCAGGGGCAAAGCTGGTCGGAGCCTGTTTCAGTGTCAGTAATTCTTCTTCTTTTTTCATCGTGGTCTCCATGCAAGTGTCCATACGGAAATCTGGCTCTATGGATTAAAACTATAGCCGGAAAGCTGGAACAGCAAGGCAGAACAGATGTTTTATAGTTAAAAGTTATGCAGGAAATATGTCAGGGAAGAACCATAGAACGTCCGAATCTTTCATGAGGAGTCATGTTCAATGTCGAAATCACCGTCTAAAACGACCAAGAAAAGTGAGTCAAAATCGGTAAGCCGAGCCCCTGCCACAGGCAGTCAATCTTCTCAGCCGGGCCTGGGCAATCTCGCGCCATCCGACAGCGCTTATCAGGCTTCACCGCAACCCACGCCGCCCGGCAAAGAACCGACCGCCTCCGGCAGTGCCAAAAGCCCGGAGAACACCAACGCCAAACTCGATGCGCTGGAGCGACATCGAAAAAATGGCGAGAAGCAGCCGCTGACAACCAATCAGGGCACCAAAATTGCTGATGACCAGAACTCGCTGAAAGCAGGCAGCCGTGGGCCGACACTGCTGGAAGATTTCATCCTCCGCGAGAAAATTACCCATTTTGACCATGAGCGGATACCTGAACGTATCGTTCATGCGCGCGGTGCCGCCGCGCACGGTTATTTCCAGCCTTACCGCAGCCTGAAAGCGCTAACGAAAGCCAGTTTCCTCTCCGACCCGAAAAAGATAACGCCGGTCTTTGTGCGTTTCTCGACGGTGCAGGGCTCGAAAGGGTCAGCAGATACGGTTCGTGATATTCGCGGCTGGGCCACCAAGTTTTATACCGATGAAGGGATTTATGATCTGGTCGGTAATAACACGCCGGTCTTCTTCATTCAGGATGCCCATAAATTTCCTGATTTTGTCCACGCCGTTAAACCCGAGCCGCACAACGAAATTCCGCAAGGTGCCAGCGCGCATGACTCCTTCTGGGACTATGTTTCCCTCCAGCCCGAAACGCTGCATAACGTTTTTTGGGCGATGTCTGACCGGGGCATTCCGCGCAGTTACCGCACGATGGAAGGTTTCGGGATCCACACTTTCCGCTTTGTGAATGCCAAAGGGAAAGCGACGTTTGTCCGTTTTCACTGGAAACCGCTGGCGGGTAAGGCTTCTCTGTTGTGGGACGAGGCACAGAAACTGGCGGGAAAAGATGCCGATTTCCACCGGCGCGATTTGTGGGAGGCCATCGAAGCCGGCGATTATCCCGAATATGAACTGGGCGTTCAGCTGATCCCGGAAGAAGACGAATTCAAGTTTGATTTCGATTTGCTCGACCCGACCAAGCTGATCCCTGAAAAACTGGTGCCGGTGGAGCTTGTCGGGAAAATGGTGCTCAACCGTAATCCGGACAACTATTTCGCGGAAACCGAGCAGGTCGCTTTCCATCCGGGACATGTTGTGCCCGGCATTGATTTTACAAATGATCCGCTGTTGCAGGGGCGTTTGTTCTCTTACACCGATACGCAAATCAGCCGTCTGGGCGGGCCGAATTTCCATGAAATCCCGATTAACCGGCCAACCTGTCCGTACCATAACTTCCAGCGTGACGGGATGCACCGGCAGGATGTAGATACCAATCCGGCGAATTACGAGCCGAATTCCATCAACAATAACTGGCCGCGAGAAACGCCACCGGCTGCGTCCGGAGGCGGATTTGAAAGTTACCCTGAGCGTATTGATGCTGAAAAAATTCGGCAGCGAAGTGAATCCTTCGCAGAATACTATGCGCATCCGCGCCTGTTCTGGCTGAGTCAGACGCCAGTGGAGCAGGATCATATCGCCGGAGCATTCTCCTTTGAGTTGTCCAAAGTGGTTCGGCCGTATATTCGCGAACGCGTGGTGGATTTGCTGGCGCACGTTGACCAGACTCTGGCGGCCATCGTCGCGAAAAATCTGGGCATCACACTTTCCGCGCAGACAAGAAAGGTTAAGCCTCCGAAACCGGTTAATGGTCTGGAAGCCGATCCATCACTGAGTTTGTACGCCAGCGGAAAAGGGACGATAAAAGGGCGTCAGGTGGCCGTGCTGCTGGGCGAAGGCGTCAACGCGGCTGATGTGCTGGAAACCTTGCAGGCGTTACAGGCTGCCGGTGTTCATCCCAAACTTCTGGCCAGCCATTTGGGAAATGTAATTGCCGATGATGGTTCGACATTGCCAGTAGACGCCACGTTTGCCGGTTCGCCGTCGATTACCGTGGACGCTGTTATTGTGCCTCACGGCCACATTGATGCTTTGCTGATGAACGGCGATTCCCGTCATTATGTGCTTGAAGCCTATAAACATTTGAAAGTTATCGGGCTGAGCGGAGACGCCCGTCGCTTTAAACCGCTGCTTGGGCTGACGGATGACGTACCGGAGGACGGGATTATTGAAGGCGAAAAGGCGGAAGGAAAATTGCTGAAAGAGTTCCTGAAAGAAATGGCTAAACATCGCGTCTGGTCGCGTAGTGCGGCAGCCGCAGCGGTTCCGGCCTGATTTAAATTTTTATCAGCCTCACTGGCAGGCGGCGTCATTCATCAGTGATATGGCAACGCCTGCTTTTATTTTTCCGTTCGGGAAAATACTTCATCCTGCAAAGTATCAGTCTGGTTAAAATTTCGGCGTAATACATTTAATTTGTGATTTATGTCACAAATTAAATGTATGCGTGATTCTTGTTGTTACATCATAGTGACTGCCGTCACGAAATAACGTCACAATGTTCAGTACAGTTGCCGGGTGTTCCTCCTGCCAATAAATGACCTTACATACAGAGGAGTTTGTTATGTCTCAGCCTGAAGTTTTCCATCTTGGCCTGGCCAAAAAAGATTTAAACGGTGCCACGCTGGCGATTGTTCCCGGCGACCCGGAACGCGTGGAGAAAATTGCCAAACTGATGGAGAACCCGGTGCGTCTGGCTTCTCATCGCGAATTTACCTCATGGCGTGCTGAGCTTGACGGCAAATCTGTGATCGTTTGTTCAACCGGTATCGGCGGCCCGTCTACGTCCATCGCGGTGGAAGAGCTGGCACAGCTGGGCATCCGGACTTTCCTGCGCGTAGGTACGACCGGCGCTATTCAGCCGCACATCAATGTGGGCGATGTTCTGGTCACAACGGCTGCTGTTCGTCTTGATGGCGCGAGCCTGCACTTTGCACCGATGGAATTCCCGGCTGTTGCCGATTTCGCCTGTACCACGGCGCTGGTTGCGGCGGCAGAATCTGTTGGTGCTGCCACGCACATCGGCGTAACCGCGTCTTCTGACACCTTCTATCCGGGTCAGGAACGTTACGACACCTTCTCTGGCCGCGTTGTTCGTCGCTTCAAAGAATCGATGAAAGAATGGCAGGAAATGGGCGTGATGAACTATGAGATGGAATCCGCCACACTGTTGACCATGTGTGCAAGCCAGGGCCTGCGCGCAGGTATGGTTGCCGGTGTTATCGTAAACCGCACGCAGCAGGAAATTCCTGACGCGGAAACGATGAAAAAGACCGAAAGCCACGCGGTGAAAATCGTTGTAGAAGCCGCCCGTCGCCTGATCTAAAAAATACTAAAACAAACACATCACATCTGTGGGCTGCCTCTGGCGGCCCATTTTTTTGCCCCGATAATCAGATCTGTTAAGGTCGTGTTAGTAAAGTGTCTGGAATAATTTATCAATCCGGCTATTTATCTGCTGATAAAAAACTGCTGATAAAAAGCCGCTGGCACAAAACCGCTGACAAAAGGAACTGCTTTTTGACTGTTCACGACATTCTGGATTACACAACGACCTTTATTCGCGCACATCAGGTGTGGGCTGCGCCCATCGTCTTCTTTCTGGCTTTTGGTGAGTCTCTGGCATTTCTTTCCCTGTTGCTTCCTGCGACGTTTATCTTATTAGGGCTGGGTGCGCTGATTGGCGAAACCGGTATTCCTTTCTGGCCCATCTGGGCCGCTGCCGCGGCGGGTGCTTTCTTCGGCGACTAGATTTCTTATTGGGTCGGCAACCATTTTCAGGACAGAGTGGGCAACTTCTGGCCGTTCTCCCGCCATCCGCAAATGCTGATCCGCGGGCATGCATTCTTTGAAAAATGGGGCATGCCGGGCGCGTTTATCGGCCGCTTTTTTGGTCCGTTGCGCGCCGTAGTGCCGCTGGTAGCGGGGATATGTGGCATGCCAAAGAAATATTTCCAGATTGCCAACGTGACCTCCGCACTGATCTGGGCATTCGGCATTCTGGCGCCGGGCGCTTTTGGCATCCAATGGCTGAGCCGCTGGTTCTGAATCCTGCGCTGCATCGCTGAAGTCTTCAAGCGGCGCGGGCGGGAGAAATTCCTTTTTGGAAGACGTCTCGCAAAGGCGTCATGCCCCTGAAAATAGACTGGACATCCATACAGCCTGCTATTACCGTGACCGCAAGTGATTTTAAGAAGGAATGCGCGTGGATATCAGTATTTTGTACGCCCTGGGCGCAGGGCTAATCGGCCTGTTATTCGGCTGGCTGGTCGCCAGTTTGCGGCAACAGCGGCAGCAGGCGGAGTACGAAACACAGCGCCGGTTGCTGGAGCATTCGCTGGAGCAAGTGAAGGCGGAAAATGACGCGCACAAAAATGAGCGACAAGCCGTTCAGCAGCAAATGCGTGAAGCGGAACTTGAGCTGCGCAAATTGCACAGCGCGGCGGCAGCCAGCCAGGAGAAATTGCAATTGCTGGCTCACTGGCAAAATGAATGCGAGCAGCTGAACCAGGAATTACGCGCCCAGCGTGAAATTAACAGCGCTCAGGAAGCCGAGTTGCGCGAGGTTTCGACCCGGCTGGACGAAACGCGCATGGCGGCAGAAGACAAACAGCGCCTGCTGATCAACAGCGAACAGCGCCTGAGCAGCCAGTTTGAAAATCTGGCTAACCGTATTTTTGAACAAAATGGTCGCCGGGCCGACGAACAGAACAAGCAAAGCCTGGACAAACTTCTGCTGCCGTTGCGCGAGCAACTTGATGGTTTCCGCCGTCAGGTGCAGGACAGTTTTGGTCAGGAAGCCCGTGAACGTCACACGCTGGCGCACGAAATCCGTAACCTGCAACAGCTGAACGTTGAGATGGCACGTGAAGCGGTGAACCTCACCAAAGCGCTGAAAGGCGATAATAAAACGCAGGGGAACTGGGGCGAAGTGGTGCTCAGCCGCGTGCTGGAAGCGTCCGGCCTGCGCGAAGGTTACGAATATCAGACGCAGGTCAGCGTTCAGGTTGATACGAACAGCCGAATGCAGCCCGATGTGGTGGTGCGTCTGCCGCAGAATAAAGACGTGGTGATCGACGCGAAGATGACGCTGGTGGCCTACGAGCGTTACTTCAACAGTGAAGATGACAGCGAGCGTGAAGCGGCGCTGAATGAGCATATTGCGTCCGTTCGCGGCCATATCCGTTTGCTGGGTCGTAAGGATTATCAGCAGCTTCCCGGTTTGCGCAGCCTTGATTACGTCCTGATGTTTATCCCCGTTGAACCCGCTTTTTTACTGGCTATCGACCGGGAGCCAGAATTAATCAGCGAAGCACTGCGTCACAATATTATGCTTGTCAGCCCGACAACGCTGCTGGTGGCTTTGCGTACAATCAGTAATTTATGGCGCTATGAGCATCAGAGCCAGAACGCCAAACGCATTGCCGATCGCGCCGCGCGTTTGTATGACAAGCTGCGGTTGTTCGTGGATGACATGGAGTCGATGGGACAAAGCCTGGACAAAGCGCAGGGAAGTTATCGCTCCGCGATGAATAAACTCACGCAAGGCCGTGGTAATCTAATAGGGCAGGTTGAAAGTTTCCGTGCTCTGGGGGTCGAAGTTAAACGGCCTATCAGCCCCTCTCTGGCTGAGATAGCGAAAGCGGAAAATGAACCGGAAGATACCGCATCTCTGCCCGATATCTCTGATGCGGAAGAAGAACAGGCGCTGAACCCGCGTGAATAATTAAAGCTGGCAAAGGTTTCCACTGGGTCGGACTGATTCAATAAGTGAATCTTTGCAATATGTTGAATCACCATCGGTGATGGGGCTTTCTAACGGGTTCTGGTACACTTCTCCCCAAGAGTTTGACTGAAAAAGCAGGCATAAATAATGGAAAAGCAGACGCAGGAAACCACCCATTTCGGTTTTCGTACAGTAGCCAAAGATGAGAAGCAGGAAATGGTGGCGGAAGTCTTCCATTCCGTTGCGGCAAAATATGATTTGATGAATGACCTGATGTCTTTCGGCATTCATCGCATCTGGAAACGTTTCACCATTGATTGCAGCGGTGTGCGTCAGGGCCAGCGTGTGCTGGATCTGGCCGGTGGCACCGGCGATCTGACCGCGAAGTTCTCCCGTCTGGTGGGCGAAAAAGGCGAAGTTGTGCTGGCAGATATTAACGACTCCATGCTAAAGATGGGCCGCGAAAAGCTGCGTAATCTCGGCATTGTGGGCAACGTTAATTATGTTCAGGCCAACGCTGAAGCTCTGCCTTTCCCTGATAATTATTTCGACTGCATCACCATTTCTTTCGGTCTGCGTAATGTGACTGAAAAAGAAAAAGCGCTGCGTTCGATGTTCCGCGTGCTCAAGCCGGGTGGCCGTCTGCTGGTTCTGGAATTCTCCAAACCGGTTTTGAAACCGCTGAGCAAAGCTTACGACACCTACTCTTTTCATATTTTGCCGCGCATTGGCGAACTGGTTGCACAAGACGCTGAAAGTTATCGCTATCTGGCCGAATCCATCCGTATGCACCCTGATCAGGAAACCCTGAAAGGCATGATGGCGGATGCAGGTTTTGAGAATGTGACGTATCACAATCTGACCGGTGGCATTGTTGCGCTGCATCGGGGTTTCAAATTCTGATATGAGTATGCCGATGTTGTTAACGCCGTTGCTGACTGCCGCTATCGAGACGCCGCTTAATTTTCTGCTTTTCAAAGATCGCAGCATGAAGGCGGCGCGCACGCGTCTGGCAGGCAAAGTTTTACGTGTTGAACTACAGGAACTGAGCGCACCGCTGACGTTTGTTTTCAGCGAGCAAAAAATCGATGTGCTCGGACAATGGGAAGGTGTGGCCGATTGCACCGTTACTTCACGGATTTCATCGCTGCAAAAATTACGCGATCGCCAGCTGTTGTCGCCAATGATGCGCAGTGGCGAACTGGTGGTCGATGGTGATATTTCCGTGGTTCAGCAGTTTTCTGCATTGCTGGATATGGCTGAATTCGAGCCCGCAGAATTCCTGGCCCCTTATATCGGTGATATTGCCTCTCAGGGATTAAGTCAGGCGGTTCAGGGCGGTTTCCGTTTTCTGCAAAAAGGCCTTAAGCACCAGCAAAGCTATTTAGCGCAAACCCTGACCGAAGAGTGGAAAATGGCACCCGGTTCGCTGGAAGTGGTCTGGTTTAGCGATGAAGTCTCTGCACTGGTGCGGGAACTGGATGCGCTGGATAGACGTATCGAAAAACTGGAGGGTAAACCGTGACGCCTAGGGAAATGCGACGTTTATATCTGATCATCCGCATGTTTCTGATCTATGGCCTTGACGAACTCATCCCTAAAATCCGCTTAACGCTGCCGCTGCGCATTGGTCGTTATCTTTTTTTCTGGTTGCCTAATCGTCATAAAGAAAAGCCGTTGGGCGAGCGTATGCGTATGGCGCTGGAAGAACTGGGGCCGGTATGGATCAAGTTCGGGCAGATGATGTCAACGCGCCGTGACCTTTTCCCTCCTCAGATTGCCGATCAGCTTGCTTTGCTTCAGGACCACGTTCCGCCTTTTGATGGCGCAAAAGCGCGTCAGCAAATTGAAGTGGCGCTCGGTGGTCCGGTGGAAACCTGGTTTGATGAGTTCGACCAGACGCCGCTGGCTTCTGCCTCGATTGCTCAGGTTCATACTGCCATTTTGAAAGAAAACGGTAAGCCGGTGGTTCTGAAAGTGATCCGTCCGGATATTTTGCCGACTATCGTGGCGGATATCCGTCTTATGTCACGTCTGGCTGGCTGGTTACCGATTCTGTTGCCCGATGGTCGCCGTTTGCGCCCCCGTGAGGTGGTACGCGAATATGAAAAAACGCTGCTCGATGAACTGAATTTACTGCGTGAAGCGGCGAATGCTATTCAGCTGCGCCGTAATTTCGAAGGCAGCCCGATGTTGTATGTGCCTGAGGTTTACCCGGATTACTGTAGCGAACGTCTGATGGTGATGGAGCGTATTTACGGTATCCCGGTTTCTGATATTGAAGCGCTGAAGAAACAGGGCACCAATATGAAACTGCTGGCCGAACGCGGCGTGCAGGTTTTCTTCACTCAGGTTTTCCGCGACAGTTTCTTCCATGCCGATATGCATCCGGGCAATATTTTCGTGAGCTATGAAACGCCCGAAGACCCTTGCTACATAGGGATCGATTGCGGCATAGTGGGTTCGCTCAACAAGGAAGACAAACGGTATCTTGCGGAGAATTTCATCGCTTTCTTTAACCGTGATTATCGTAAAGTGGCTGAATTACATGTCGATTCCGGCTGGGTTCCCCGCGATACCAACGTCGAAGAGTTCGAATTCGCTATCCGTACGGTTTGCGAACCGATTTTTGAGAAACCGCTGGCAGAAATTTCTTTTGGTAACGTGCTGCTGAATCTGTTTAATACGGCCCGCCGTTTTAATATGGAAGTTCAGCCTCAGCTCGTGTTGCTGCAAAAAACGTTGCTGTACGTAGAAGGTCTCGGACGTCAGCTTTATCCTCAACTCGATTTGTGGACCACAGCGAAACCTTTCCTCGAAAGTTGGGTGCGCGATCAGGTCGGGTTGCCGGCAATGATCCGTGCATTGAAAGAGCGTGCGCCGTTCTGGCTGGAGAAAATGCCTGAGTTGCCGGATCTGGTTTACCAGAGCCTGCATCAGCATAAGTTGTTGCAATACAACATTGAGAAGCTTTCCTCCCAGATCCATAACCAGAGTTCCCGTCAGGGGCAGTCTCGTTATCTTCTGGGGATTGGTGCGACGCTGCTGTTGAGCGGAACTCTTTTACTGTTGGGCGATGTTAAGGTTTATCCGGCATGCCTGATGATTGCGGGTGCAATTTCCTGGTTGATTGGATGGAAGCGCGCCAGTTGAATACTTTGCGTTAAATTGAATGCCGTTTGCGAACGGCAATGAACGTCGTTCCTTCCTGTTTGAGGTGAAAATAATGGGTGGTATTAGTATTACAAAAATCCTGATTCTCGTTGTACTCGTGGTACTGCTGTTCGGTACTAAGAAACTGCGCGGTCTGGGTTCTGATCTGGGTGCTTCCATCAAAGGCTTTAAAAAAGCCATGAGCGATGATGAAGGCCAGAAAACTAACAAAGATGCTGACACTTCTGCTTCTGATGCTGATTTCATCGCTAAGTCTGTTGAAAGCAAGCCAGCAGCCAAGGCAGATGAAACCAAGAGCCAAAACAAAGAGCAGGTATAAGCCGTGTTCGATATTGGATTTAGTGAACTGCTGCTGGTATTGGTGATTGGCCTGGTAGTCCTTGGGCCGGAGCGTTTACCTGTAGCAGTAAGAACAGTAGCAGGCTGGATCCGCACACTGCGTGCCATGGCGGCTTCTGTTCAGAGTGAGCTTTCGCAAGAACTGAAACTTCAGGAATTGCAGGACAGCTTGAAAAAAGCTGAAGAAGCTGGACTGAAGAATTTAACGCCAGAAATCAAAGCGTCTATGGATGAGCTGAAAGAAGCGGCTGAGTCTATGAAGCAGTCGATCAACTCAGGGCTGAACCCTGCGGAGAAAGCTGTCGAAAACGCCAAAGCTGAAGGCAACACCATACACAACCCGGTTCTGGATGAAGCCGAAGCGCATCATGATGCAGGTATTTCTCCGGCCACGGCTGAGAAAGTAGCCTCCGCGCCTGTTGCCGCACCGCAAAGTGCCGTTGATGCTGCGCTGGCCTCCAATAAGACGGCGCATGCAGCAGCAGAACATGCTGAAACGCTGGCCGCTTCTGCGGACCCTTCGGTAACGGAATCAACCGCTGACGAGCCTTCTGTTGCCTCTGCGCCGGTAATGAAACCTGTCGCCGCTGATGCCCCTGTTGCTGAACCCGTAGTACCGGTTAAACCGGTTTCATCAACTCAAACAACAGGTGAGCGTTAAACATGGCTGTTGAAGATACTCAACCACTTATCAGCCATCTGATTGAGCTGCGTAAGCGTCTGCTGAATGCCATTATCTGCATTATTGTGGTGTTCCTGGCACTGGTTTATTTTGCCAATGATATCTACCAGTTGGTCGCTTCTCCGCTGATCAAACAGATGCCGATGGGCGCGAGCATGATTGCGACTGACGTAGCATCGCCGTTCTTCACACCAATCAAACTGACGATGATTGTCTCGGTATTTCTTTCTGCACCGTTTATTTTGTACCAGGTCTGGGCGTTTGTAGCGCCTGCGCTGTACAAACATGAACGTCGTCTGATGATGCCGCTGCTGTTCTCAAGCTCTGCGTTATTCTATCTTGGCGTGGCTTTTGCGTACTTTGTCGTCTTCCCGTTGGCGTTTGCGTTCTTTGCCAAAACCGCGCCCGCTGGCGTTCAGATAGCCACCGACATCAACAACTATCTCGATTTCGTGATGGCGCTGTTTATGGCGTTTGGCGTGTCCTTTGAAGTACCGATTGCGATCGTGTTGCTGTGCTGGAGTGGCGTAACCACACCGGAAGATCTGAAGAAAAAGCGCCCTTATGTGTTAGTCGGCGCTTTCGTCGTCGGTATGTTGTTAACGCCGCCGGACGTTTTCTCTCAGACGCTGCTGGCCATTCCGATGTACCTGCTGTTTGAGATCGGCGTGTTCTTTGCCCGGTTCTATGTAGGTGGCCGTCGTCGTGCTGATGTCGATAGCGAAGCTGATCCGGATCAGCCTGCGTAATATATTCTTTGATGAAAAAAACCGCCCTGTTGGGCGGTTTCTGTTTTGGGACTCTTCATGTTTGAAATCGGTATTAACCTCACCAGTAATCAGTTTGATAAAGATCGTCCGCAGGTCGTTGAAAGAGCCAGAACGGCCGGTCTGAGCGGTATGTTGATCACCGGCACGTCCGCGCAGGAAAGCGTTGAAGCGCAGAAGATGGCGATGGAATATCCGGATTTCTGCTGGTCGACGGCGGGCGTGCATCCGCATCAGGCGAGTGACTGGACCGAAGACATTGAACGCAGTATTCGTGAGCTGGCTGCATTGCCACAGGTTGTCGCGATCGGCGAATGCGGGCTGGATTTCAACCGTAACTTTTCTCCGGCAGACAGTCAGGAAGCGGCGTTTACCGCGCAACTGTCGCTGGCGAAAGAGTTGCAGTTGCCGGTATTTTTGCACTGCCGTGATGCCGGAGAGCGGTTTGCCGCGTTGATCAAACCCTGGCTACCGGATTTGCCGGGCGGCGTAGTCCACTGTTTTACCGGTACGCGCGAAGAGCTGGAACTTTATCTGGCTCTCGGGTTATCGATTGGTATTACCGGCTGGGTGTGCGATGAACGTCGCGGGCTGGAACTGCGCGAAATGCTGCCACTGATCCCTGCTGACCGGCTGATGCTGGAAACTGATGCACCTTATCTCTTGCCGCGTGATATGGAAAATAAGCCGAAGAATCGCCGTAACGAACCGGCTTTCCTGCCGCATATTGTGAATCAGGTGGCGATATGGCGGGATGAAGACCCGCAATGGCTGGCAGATATCACGGATGAAAATGCGCGTAAGCTTTTTTCGCTGCCCGTACGTTGAAATTGATGCGTTGAAATAATGCCCCTGAAATAAAAAAGCACCGGCTACCGGTGCTTTTTTATCCGGACGGCAAAGAACGCAAATCAGATTTTCTGAAAATGCGTATTTCCGATGCTCTGGCGGACCGGCTGGTTTATCAGGTTCAGCATCAGCAGTGAACGCGCTTCGCCATCGGGTTCGGTATATATGGCTTCGATACCGGTGAAAATCCCGTCAGTAATCACGACATGGTCGCCTTCATACGGCGTCTCGGGGTCGCGGTATTCAACCGAAGGCGGTTCCATCAGCTGTTTGATAACGTCCGGCTGAACCGTCGCCAGTTTTGCACCGAATCGGATGAAGTGACTGACGCCACGCGTCGCGTTGATCGTCGTGGTATGGATCCGCTCAGGGTCGAACTCGATGAACATATAATTCGGAAACATAGGTTCGCTGACGGCCGTACGGCGTCCGCGCACCATTTTTTCCAATGTGATCATCGGTGTCAGGCAGTTAACTTCCTGGCGCTCCAGATGTTCTTTCGCGCGAAGCAGCTGACCACGTTTGCAATAGAGTAAGTACCAGGATTCCATAGTTTCCCACATTAAAACGTTGAGCGGGGCAGCATACCAAAAGCCGCTCATGAGATACAGACAGTGCAAGTCAGTGCAGACGCTTGCTGATTGTCGGCCCGTTATCTTTTATTATCGAAGAAAAGCGCGGTCTTATCCCCTCTATTCGTCCTAAATTAATCAGGAGAAGTCTCATGGAGTTGTTCTTGCTGAGTAACGGTAAACTCTCAGGTGAATCCGAGTTACTGGGTTATGCAAAAGAGCGTATTCAGGCAATGTTGCAGGCGAAAAACATCCGTTCTGCTGTTTTGATTCCTTACGCCCTGATCCGCAGTGATTATGACGCCCGTGCGAAAGAGCTTTCGGAAGCGCTGGGTATCAAAGTAGACAGCATTCATCACGACGCCAGCCCTGCCCAGGCCATTGCCAGCGCAGAATGTATTTTGATCAGCGGCGGCAATACCTGGATGCTCAACCAGTTGCTGCATGAAAATGGCCTGATTGTGCCGATCCAGCGTGCAGTGCGTGAACGTAATGTGCCTTACATCGGCTGGAGCGCGGGGTGTAACGTAGCCACGCCAAGCATTCGCACCACCAATGATATGCCGGTTCGCAACTCTGTGGTTCTGCCTTCTCTGGGTCTCTTCCCGGTACAGATTAACCCGCACTATATCGACGCGCATTTAAGCGGTCATATGGGGGAAACGCGCGATGAGCGTATTGCCGAATTCTGTGCGGTTAATCCGTCGGAGTCCGTACTGGCATTGCGTGAAGGCAGCCTGTTGCAGATTTCCGGCAATACTCTGAGCTATTTCAGCGCGAAAGGGCAGGGTTTCAAAGTATTCCGCCACGGGCAGGAAACGCAGGAATATCAGGATACTCAGGCCATACAGCCGCTGGTGCCTTTTAACTGTCAGTAACGCTGTTGCTCAGTCACATCCGCATCGCCAGACCTGCAGCGTTTAAGTCTGGCGGTTATACTGCTTTTTCGTTATCAGTGTTTACCTGCTGATAACAAAAAGACAGCAACAACACCGGAGAGGCTCTATAATGCCCTCCTTCAACCCGGCGACTCAGAATCAGCATGAAATACCGTGATTTACGTGACTTCCTCTCGTTACTTGAAAAGAGAGGCCAACTGAAACGCATCAGCCAGTCTGTTGACCCTTATCTGGAAATGACCGAAATTGCCGATCGCACTTTGCGGGCAGGTGGTCCGGCGTTGCTGTTTGAAAATCCGAAAGGTTATGACATGCCCGTGCTGTGCAATTTGTTCGGCACGCCGCAGCGTGTGGCGATGGGTATGGGGAAAGAAGACGTCAGCGCGCTGCGTGAAGTGGGTGAATTGCTGGCGTTTCTGAAAGAGCCTGAGCCTCCGCGGGGTTTCCGCGATTTATACGATAAGGCACCCAAGTTTAAACAGGTGCTGAATATGCCGACCAAAGTGCTGCATTCCGCACCTTGTCAGCAGCAGATTTGGGAAGGCGACGCGGTTGATATCACGAAGATCCCGGTGATGCAGTGTTGGCCGGAAGATGCGGCGCCACTCATCACCTGGGGCCTGACCGTAACCCGTGGCCCGAACAAACCGCGCCAGAATCTCGGCATTTATCGCCAGCAGGTTCTGGGCAAAAACAAAGTGATTATGCGCTGGTTATCGCATCGCGGTGGCGCGCTGGATTATCAGGAATGGTGCCAGCAGAATCCGGGAAAACGCTTCCCGGTGAGTGTCGCGCTCGGCGCGGATCCGGCCACCATTCTTGGTGCGGTGACGCCGGTGCCGGACACTCTGTCTGAATATGCTTTCGCAGGTTTGCTGCGCGGCAATAAAACCGAAGTTGTGAAGTGCATTTCCAACGATCTGGAAGTCCCGGCCAGCGCCGAAATCGTGCTGGAAGGGTATATCGAACCGGGTGAAATGGCGCCCGAAGGCCCTTATGGCGACCATACCGGCTACTATAATGAAGTAGACAGTTTCCCTGTTTTCACGATTACGCACATGACGCAGCGTAAAGACGCTATTTATCACTCCACCTACACAGGCCGTCCGCCGGATGAACCTGCGGTGCTGGGCGTCGCACTCAATGAAGTGTTTGTGCCGATTTTGAAGAAACAATTCCCGGAAATTGTTGATTTTTATCTCCCACCGGAGGGTTGCTCCTACCGTCTGGCGGTCGTTACCATGAAGAAGCAGTACGCCGGTCATGCGAAACGCGTCATGATGGGAGTCTGGTCCTTCCTGCGTCAGTTCATGTACACCAAGTTTGTGATTGTGTGTGATGACGACGTGAATGCCCGCGACTGGAATGACGTGATTTGGGCGATAACTACCCGGATGGATCCTGCGCGCGATACCGTACTGGTGGAAAATACGCCCATCGATTATCTCGATTTTGCCTCTCCGGTTTCGGGACTTGGCTCAAAAATGGGGATGGATGCGACAAACAAATGGCCGGGTGAAACGCAGCGTGAATGGGGGCGTCCGATTGTGAAAGATCCGGAAGTCACCGCGCGTATCGACGCCATCTGGGAAGAACTCGCTATTCTTAATGATAAAGACGATGCGAAAAAATAATCGAATCTTTGTCCTACGCTTTGCTTTGATGACCCACAGAGGGAACGCATGACAATATTGAGCTGTAAAGTGACCTCGGTTGAGGCGATAACGGATACGGTTTACCGTGTCCGGCTGGTTCCGGAAGCGCCTTTTACTTTCCGCGCGGGCCAGTATCTGATGGTGGTGATGGACGAGCGTGATAAGCGTCCGTTCTCTCTGGCCTCGACGCCTGCTGAAAACAACGTCATTGAGCTGCACATCGGCGCGTCTGAGCTGAATTTGTACGCGATGGCAGTGATGGATCGCATTCTGAAAGAACAGGCGATTACTGTGGATATTCCCCACGGCGACGCCTGGTTGCGCGAAGATGGCGAGCGTCCGCTGGTGCTGATTGCCGGGGGGACCGGATTCTCCTACGTCCGTTCGATTCTTATTACCGCACTTGAGCAGCAACCGCACCGTGATATCTCCATTTACTGGGGCGGGCGTGAGCTGAAGCATCTGTATGATCTCGGCGAGCTGGAAGCGATGAGCATTAACCATCCTAACCTGAAAGTAATCCCGGTGGTTGAACAGCCGGAAGAGGGCTGGCAGGGTAGAAGCGGAACGGTGCTGAGTGCGGTGATGGAAGATTTCTCATCACTGTCTGAGCACGATATTTATATCGCCGGTCGTTTTGAAATGGCAAAAATTGCCCGTGAACGTTTTGTTGCGGAGCGCGGTGCGCAGGAAGACCGTCTGTTTGGCGATGCCTTCTCTTTCATCTGATTGAGATTTAGAGATAGAGATGAAAAAGCCCGCCCCTGACAGGCGGGAAAACGGCAACTAAAACGGGAAGAACAAGATTTAAAAAGCGGGCATTTAGCCCGCTTTTTCTTTTTTACAGACTTACGTCAGATGCGTTCGAAGACGGTGGCGATACCCTGACCTAAACCGATACACATGGTGGCGACGCCAAACTGCACATCGCGACGTTCCATCAGGTTCAGCAAAGTCGTGGAAATACGCGAACCGGAGCAACCGAGCGGATGTCCGAGCGCAATAGCACCGCCGTTCAGGTTGACGCGTTCTTCCATCGTTTCGAGCAACCCCAAGTCTTTTACGCACGGCAACGCCTGCGCGGCAAAGGCTTCGTTGAGTTCGAACAGGCCGATGTCCTGCACGCTCAGACCGGCGCGTTTCAACGCCAGACGCGTTGCAGGGACCGGACCGTAACCCATAATCGACGGGTCGCAGCCGACCACCGCCATTGCACGGATGCGGGCGCGGGCTTTCAGTCCTAAAGATTTGGCATGGGATTCGCTCATCAGCAGCATCGCTGATGCACCATCGGACAGGGCAGAAGAAGTCCCCGCCGTGACGGTGCCGTTCACCGGATCGAATGCCGGACGAAGGGCTGCCAGCGTGGCGACCGTGGTTTCCGGGCGGATGACCTCGTCGAAATCATAACGGGTCAGCACCCCTTCGGCGTTATGGCCTTCGGTCGGAACAATTTCATTGGCGAAATGACCGGCGACCGTGGCGGCATGTGCACGCTGATGAGAACGTGCGGCAAATTCATCCTGCATTTCACGGCTGATCTGATGCATCTTCGCCAGCATTTCTGCGGTCAGCCCCATCATCCCCGCCGCTTTCGCCACGGTTTTGCTCAGGCCCGGATGGAAATCCACGCCGTGACTCATCGGGACGTGGCCCATATGTTCCACGCCGCCAATCAGACTGACTTGTGCGTCGCCGACCATAATAGCGCGGGCCGCGTCGTGAAGAGCCTGCATGGAAGAACCGCACAGACGGTTGACCGTGGTCGCAGGAACGCTGTGTGGAATTTCTGCCAGCAGGGCGGCGTTACGGGCAATATTGAAGCCCTGTTCCAGCGTCTGCTGTACGCAGCCCCAGTAAATATCATCAATCGATTTGGCATCGACCGACGGGTTGCGTACCAGCAGGGCGCGCATCAGATGTGCCGATAAGTCTTCAGCCCTGACCTGGCGGAATGCGCCGCCTTTCGAACGACCCATCGGCGTGCGGACTGCATCAACAATGACTACGTTTTCCATGATTTCGGTCCTTATGCCTGATTGCCGGTGCTGAGATTTTCCAGCGGAGCTGCAACCGGATAGTAACTTTCATTGGTTTGCGCTTTGGCGCGTAACCCTTCTGGTGCCTGATACATCGGCCCCAGATGTGCGTACTGTTCGGTCATTTTCAGATATTCGGCGGTGCCGAGGGTATCGAGATAACGGAACGGGCCACCGTGGAACGGAGGGAATCCGAGGCCGTAAACCAGTGCCATATCGGCTTCTGCCGGGCTGGCGATAATGCCTTCTTCCAGGCATCGAACGACTTCGTTAATCATCGGTATCATCATGCGGGCAATGATGTCCTGCGGTGAGAAATCGGAATGTGCAGGTTTCAGGTTTTCAGCTAACAGGCTGATCGCCTGATCGTCGACGTCTTTACGCGGCTTGCCTTTGCTGTCCTGGCTGTAACGGTAAAAGCCCAGTTGGTTTTTCTGACCAAAGCGGCGGTTGTCAAATAAGACGTCCACGGCGTCACGGTAATTGCGTGCCATACGCTGCGGGAAACCGGCGGCCATAACGGCCTGCGCGTGGTGCGCGGTATCGATGCCCACGACATCCAGCAAATAGGCCGGGCCCATCGGCCAGCCGAACTGTTTTTCCATCACTTTGTCGATCTGGCGGAAATCCGCACCGTCGCGCAGCAGCAGGCTGAAGCCCGATAAATACGGGAACAGCACGCGGTTAACAAAGAACCCCGGGCAGTCGTTGACCACGATCGGTGTTTTGCCCATCGCCAGCGCGTAAGAGACGATGCGCGAAATTGTTTTGTCCGAGGTTTTCTCGCCACGTACGATTTCAACCAGCGGCATACGGTGAACCGGATTGAAGAAGTGCATACCGCAGAAGTTTTCCGGACGTTTCAGCGAGGACGCCAGCTGATCGATAGGAATGGTTGAGGTATTCGAGGCCAGAACGGTGTCGGCGCTCAGCAGAGATTCCGCTTCAGCCAGTACCGCCGCTTTCACTTTTGGATTCTCTACCACAGCTTCGACCACCACATTGGCGCGTTCGATGCCGCTGTAATCCAGCGTCGGATGAATGGTCGACAGCACTTTTGCCATCTTCA
This sequence comes from Rahnella sp. ChDrAdgB13, assembly GCF_017655185.1. Lineage (NCBI taxonomy): Bacteria > Pseudomonadati > Pseudomonadota > Gammaproteobacteria > Enterobacterales > Yersiniaceae > Rahnella > Rahnella sp. ChDrAdgB13. The sequence goes on from NZ_JAEMGT010000066.1 coordinate 83,204, forward strand.
TGCCGTCCAGCTTGCCGCGTTCCAGTTGTTTATTCAGCAGTTTAGCCGCTTCATTCATGCCGAGCGTCAGGGACTGTTCGCTGATGTCTTTCATCACGACAGGCACGCCTTTCAGCGCAGACTGATAAGCGATACCGCCGCCCATAATCCCCGCGCCGAGAACGGCAGCCTGCGCCGGTTTTTCGCTGTCCTGCGCCAGTTTTTTGGCTTTGCCTTTTACGAACTGATCGTTAAGGAAAATGCTGACCAGTGCGCGTGCTTCTTTAGATTGCGCGAGTGGAACAAAACTGGCGGTTTCCAGCTTAAGCGCTTCTTCACGGCCAAGGCGCGCAGCAGCTTCGATCGTTTTCACCGCGGTCATCGGTGCCGGGTAATGCTTCCCGGCATTTTGCATGACCATGCTTTTCGCCACGCTGAAGCTCATCGCCGCTTCAATCTTGCTGAGTTTCAGAGGCTGAATTTTCGGTTCGCGGCGGCTGTGCCATTCCAGTTTCCCCGCGATGGCTTGTTGCAGCACGCTGATACCGGCATCGCGCAGTTTTTCTGCATCAACGACCGCATCCACCAGCCCGATTTTCAGGGCATCTTTGCCGCTGATATTTTTGCCTGCGGCGATAATTTCCAGCGCGCTGTCTGTACCAATCAGGCGCGGAAGGCGCACCGAGCCGCCAAAGCCCGGCATAATGCCTAAGCTGGTTTCCGGCAAACCGATGCGCGCGTCGGCCGTAATGATACGGAAATCGGTGGCCAGTACGCATTCGCAGCCTCCGCCCAGCGCATACCCGTTGATGGCAGAAAGCGTCGGGACCGGTAAATCTTCCAGGCGGTTGAAAATGCTGTTGGCGAAATTCAGCCACTCGTGCAGTTTTTCCGCCGGTGCGTTAAACAGAGATAAAAACTCGGTGATATCCGCACCCACAATGAAAGCGGATTTCGCTGAACTGAGCAGCAAGCCTTTCAGCTCGGACTGTTTTTCCAGTACCGCAATGGCTTCGCCGAGGCTGGCGACCGTTTGGGTATCGAGCTTGTTCACCGAGCCCGGAGCGTCAAACACCAGCTCAGCAATACCGCCATCAAGCCAGTGCAGATGTAATGTTTCGCCTTGGTAGAGCATGTGTCTCTCCTGAATCATCTGGGATGATCTGGTATGACCAGATGCTTTCGAGTGTGGTTTTTATGTTAATAATTTGCAAATGAGATGTGTTTTATTTGCAGGCAAGATCACAAACCTTCCAGGACTATGGTCACGGTGAGGCTGTGGTAAGATGCTGCATCGTCTTTCCGGTGAAAAAAGGACAGTTGGATGGAATCGCTTACTACGCTTTATAAAGAACATATCGCCACGCTGCAGGCGCGTGCCCGTGAAATTTTGCAACGTTCTCAGCTTGATGCGTTACTCATTCACTCCGGTGAACTGATAACGACCTTCCTTGATGATCACAGTTATCCCTTCAAAGTTAACCCGCAATTCAAAGCCTGGGTGCCGGTCACTAAAGTGCCGAACTGCTGGCTGTGGGTGGATGGCGTTAATGCGCCGAAGCTGTGGTTCTATTCGCCGGTGGATTACTGGCACAGCCATGAGCCATTGCCTGAGAGTTTCTGGACCAAAGAAATTTCGCTGACGCCGCTGGCAAATGCGGACGATATTAAAGGCCAGTTGCCGGTGGATCTGAAGCGCGTGGGCTATATCGGCTCCAGCCAGGATCGCGCCATCAGCATGGGCGTTCCGGCGTCGAACGTGAACCCGAAAACGGTGCTGGATTACCTGCATTATCATCGCGCCTACAAAACTGATTACGAGCTGGCCTGTATGCGTGAAGCGCAGAAAGTCGCCGTAAGCGGTCACCGTGCTGCGAAAGAAGCGTTTCTGTCGGGGATGAGTGAGTTTGATATCAATCTCGCGTATCTCACCGCGACCGGTCACCGCGACACTGATGTGCCTTACGACAACATCGTGGCGCTCAATGAACACGCTTCCGTGCTGCATTACACCACGCTTGATAACCAGCCTCCGGCCGAAATGCGCAGTTTTCTGCTTGATGCGGGCGCAGAATATAACGGTTATGCCGCTGACCTGACGCGTACCTATGCTGGAAAACCTGACAGCGATTTTGGCGCATTGGTTAAAGATCTGAACACCGAACAACTGGCGTTAATTGATTCGATTAAATCCGGTGTGCGCTATACCGACTATCATGTTCAGATGCACCATCGCATCGCCAAACTGCTGAAAGCGCACAAGCTGGTGGTCGATATCAGCGAAGACGCGATGGTTGAACAGAACCTGACCGGGCCTTTCCTGCCGCATGGTCTGGGGCATCCGCTGGGGTTGCAGGTTCATGACGTTGCCGGTTTTATGCAAGATGATCAGGGCACGCATCTGGCCGCGCCTTCGCAATATCCCTATCTGCGTTGTACGCGTGTGATTGAACCACGAATGGTTCTGACCATCGAACCGGGCCTCTATTTCATTGATTCGCTGCTTATGCCGTGGCGCGAAGGGCAATTCAGTAAGCACTTTGCCTGGGATCGTATTAATGCAATGAAGCCATTTGGCGGGATCCGTATCGAAGACAATATTGTCATTCATGACAATCGTATCGAGAACATGACCCGTGATCTGAAGCTGGCCTGATGCAGCCGTATTCCGTCCCCGCTGAACCGGTCAGTTACAGCGAAGAAATAAAGAAGAGCCGTTTCATCACCTTGCTGGCAAGAACGGAAGGCGTTGAGGCGGCGAAAGCTTTTGTTCAGGACGTCAGAAATCAACATCCGGCAGCGCGTCATCACTGCTGGGCATTTGTGGCTGGCGCGCCGGATGATTCTCAGCAACTGGGCTTTTCCGATGATGGTGAACCTGCAGGCACAGCGGGCAAACCTATCCTCAGCCAGCTGATGGGAAGCGGGGTGGGAGAAATAACCGCCGTCGTTGTGCGTTATTACGGCGGCATTATGCTGGGCACCGGCGGGCTGGGGAAAGCCTACGGTGGCGGCGTCCAGCAGGCATTAAAGCTGCTGGTGGTGCAGCAAAAAGTCCCTCTGGCGGAATTCGCGGTGCAGTGTGATTACAGCCAGTTACAGCTGGTGGAAACGCTGCTCTCGCAGGTTGGCGGGCATATTTTACGCAGTGAATACGGGGCTTCGGTCGATCTCGTTCTGGCTTTGCCTGCCGCACAGGCGCAGGCCGCAATCAGTCAGCTTTTCGATATCAGCCGTGGCGCGCTCATCTTGCGTCCGGTTTCTTAAATTTTTCTATGGTTAATTCGCTGAGGAACGCACCAGCATGCATTTTCGTGCCATAACACGCATCGTCGGGGTGCTCGTCATCCTTTTCTCCGGAACGATGATTATTCCCGGCCTGGTCGCTTTAATTTACCGCGATGGCGCGGGTCGTGCGTTCAGCCAGACCTTCTTTGTTGCTCTGGCCATTGGGTTATTCCTCTGGCTGCCCAACCGTAAGCAAAAAAGCGAGCTGAAGCCGCGCGAAGGATTCCTGATTGTCGTGCTCTTCTGGACGGTGCTGGGCAGCGTCGGGGCATTGCCGTTTCTGTTCTCCGAGCGACCCAATCTTTCCCTGACGGATGCGTTCTTCGAATCCTTTTCAGGTCTGACAACGACGGGCGCGACCACGCTGGTCGGACTGGATTCCCTGCCGAAAGCGATCCTTTTCTACCGGCAGATGCTGCAATGGTTTGGCGGCATGGGGATCATTGTGCTGGCGGTGGCGATTCTGCCGATACTGGGCGTCGGGGGGATGCAGTTGTATCGTGCCGAAATGCCGGGGCCGTTGAAAGATAACAAAATGCGCCCGCGAATTGCTGAGACGGCCAAAACGCTGTGGCTTATCTATGTGCTGCTGACGATTGCCTGTGCGCTGTCACTCTGGGGCGCGGGGATGTCGGTTTTCGATGCCATCGGACATAGCTTTTCAACCATTGCTATCGGTGGTTTCTCGACGCACGACGCCAGTATCGGTTATTTCCACAGTGGCACCATTAATACGATTGTCGCCGTTTTCCTGCTTATCTCCGGTTGTAACTATGGCCTCCACTTTGCTGTGCTGAGCGGACGCAACCTGAAAGTCTACTGGCGTGACCCGGAATTCCGGATGTTCATCGGCGTGCAATTTACGCTGGTAGTGATCTGTACGTTTATTTTGTGGATCCATAATACCTACGGCTCAGGACTGGAAACGCTGAATCAGGCATTCTTCCAGGTGGTGTCGATGGCAACGACGGCAGGGTATACCACCGACAGCATTTCCAAGTGGCCGCTGTTCCTGCCTCTTCTATTATTGTGTTCTGCGTTTATTGGTGGCTGTGCGGGTTCGACCGGCGGCGGCCTGAAGGTTATCCGTATCCTGCTGCTCTATTTACAAGGCACGCGGGAACTGAAAAGACTGGTTCACCCGAATGCGGTTTACACCATCAAGCTGGGTAACCGCGCATTACCGGAACGTATTATTGAAGCAGTATGGGGTTTCTTCTCGGCTTACGCGCTGGTATTTATTGTCAGCATGCTGGCAATAGTGGCGACGGGCGTGGATAACTTCTCCGCTTTTGCCGCAGTCACGGCCACGCTCAATAACCTGGGGCCGGGGCTGGGCGTCGTGGCAGATAACTTCGCATCAATGAATTCCGTGGCGAAATGGATCCTGATTGTCACGATGCTCTTTGGCCGCCTTGAGGTCTTCACATTATTAGTGCTGTTTACGCCGACATTCTGGCGCGAATGAGTTTTTTGAAAGGGAATAAGAATGAAAGCGTTGATCCTCTACTCAAGCCGTGACGGCCAGACTCATGCCATCGCTTCCTTTATAGCAAATGAGCTGAAAGAGAAGTGCAACTGTGATGTTGTCGATCTGGCTCACGCGGGCCACGTTGATTTAAAGCATTACGACCAGGTCATGATCGGCGCGTCCATTCGCTACGGTCATTTTAATGCTGTGCTGGATAAGTTCGTTAAGACGCATTCGAAAACGCTGAATCAAATGCCTTCTGCATTTTTCGGCGTGAACCTGACAGCCCGTAAGCCGGAGAAGAGAACGCCGCAGACGAATGCCTATGTGCGCAAGTTCCTGCTGACGTCACCGTGGGAACCGGCAATCTGCGGTGTCTTCGCCGGAGCATTACGTTATCCGCGTTATCGCTGGTTTGATAAGGTGATGATCAAACTGATTATGCGAATGACAGGCGGCGAAACGGATACGAGTAAAGAAGTTGAATACACTGACTGGCAACAGGTGGCTAAATTCGCTGAAGATTTTGGGCAGTTATCGTTTAAAAAATCGCACTAATGCGGGCTTAATAGACGTTTAGGACAAAAAGAAAGCATTCGGAAAGTTTTTTGAAATTAAGGGTTGCGGCCTTCTGAGAACTCTCTATAATGCGCCTCCACTGACCGGGAACAACGACTCCTCTAACGAGAACCAAGTCGCCCAGTCAGGAAGAATCAACCCGGTGAAAGCGCCGCATCTTGTAAAAGAAAATGGTTGACTCTTCAGGGAGAAGGAGTATTATCTGCCTCCCACGTTGCTGAGTTAATTCTCGCAACGTACGCTCTTTAACAATTTATCAGACAATCTGTGTGGGCACTCACAAGACGATATCAGCCACCTCGGTGGCAAAAA
>NZ_JAEMGT010000067.1:0-33804 GCF_017655185.1 Rahnella sp. ChDrAdgB13
CGCCGCTGCGCGGTTCTCTCGCCTCGGGTTCGAACCTGCTCGAAAAAAGACTCTCGCTGTTTCTCACCACTCGCTCAACGTCGTTTTGAAAGCGGCTGGAGGCTTATCTAGATTCAACTGCATTATTCAGCAGTGAGGTTGTGAATTAGAAAGTTTCCGGCCGCTTTCAGAAAGCTTGCCGAACGAAGTGTTTCGAGACCTGTGGCTCGAAACCCAGTGAGGGGATCGCGCAGCGGCAAGTTTTCGCGGCAATAGCTGCGGCACCTGAAACATAGCCAGCGAGCGATAGCGCTTGTTGAAAAAGCGTGGAGAGATCCAAGAGAGGGAAAGCACTTCCCTCTCTTTGGTCGGTTTCGGCGTCAGCCGCTGAGTGATCACTGCAATTGAAAAACCGAAATCTTCTCGATCAATTTATTGCCCCTCACTGCAAGTGAAAAACCGAAATCTTCTCGATCAATTTACTACCCCTCACTGCAAGTGAAAAACCGCCTTTTGCTGCGGTCTCAGCAAAAATTTAAACCGTCAGTGCATCGGAATGCACAACCTCAGCAAACTGATTCTCCGGCTCCCGTAACCCCAGATTCCCGCGAAGCGTCCCTTCTTCGTACTCGGTACGATACAACCCGCGTGCCTGTAAAATTGGAATGACGGAGTCAGTGAAGTCATCAAACGCCGTCGGCGTGCCACCGCGAACGATAAACCCGTCCGTTGCTCCTGATGTAAACCAGTGCTCCAGCCCGTCGGCGACGTGTTCGGCGGTGCCGAAAAATGTCGGGCGCGGCGTGGCCGCTTCCAGCGCGGTTTGCCGTAATGTCAGTCCGCGCTCTTTCGCATTGCGTTTGATCTCATCGGTAGTGCTGCGGAAACTGTTCTGGCCTAAATCGCCGATGTCCGGGAACGGCGCATCCGGGTCGTACTGCGCGAAATCATGATGCTCAAAGTAACGGCCCAGATAATCCAGCGCGCTTTCCAGCGTCACCAGTTGCGCGGTTTCCTGATATTTACGCTCGGCATCCGTGACGGTGTCACCGATAATGACGCTGATGCCCTGAAAGACGCGGATGTCGTCGGCGTCGCGGCCATTTTTGACCAGCTGACGGCGGACATCTTCGCGGAATTCGCGTGCCAGCTCCGGCGTTTCCTGACGGGTGTAAATCGCGTCGGCAGCTTCAGCGGCAAACGCTTTTCCCTGTTCGGAAGCACCGGCCTGGAACACGACCGGACGCCCCTGCGGAGAACGCCCCACGTTCAGCGGGCCCTGTACCGAGAAATATTTGCCGTGGTGATTAAGCGTATGCAGCTTGTCCGGCGCAAAGAACTGGCCGGTGGCTTTGTTGCGTACAAACGCGTCTTTTTCCCAGGAATCCCATAAGCCTTTGACCACGCTGACGTATTCGCTGGCAATGCGGTAACGCTCGTCGTGTTCCGGGTGTTTGTCGCGTGAGAAGTTTTTGGCAGACCCTTCCAGCGGAGAAGTCACGACGTTCCAGCCTGCGCGGCCGCCGCTGAGATGATCGAGGCTGGCGAACTGGCGCGCGACGGTGAACGGCTCGCTGTACGATGTGGAAAGCGTGGCGACCAGACCGATTTTTTGTGTCACCAGCGACAACGCGGAAAGCAACGTAATCGGTTCAAAACGGTTAAGAAAATGCGGAATCGATTTCTCAGTAATAAACAAACCGTCAGCCACAAATAAGAAATCAAATTTTGCCTGTTCGGCTTTTTGCGCTAATTGCTGGCAGAACTGAATATTAATACTGGCGTCGGCAATGGCATCCGGATGCCGCCATGCGGACATATTTCCCGACGCACCCTGAATAATAGCGCCAAGACGTATCTTTTGTTTTTGAGTCATTTTCTTTCCCTTTCATGGACGGCTCTTGGAAATAAAACATTGATGAATTAAATAGCGTTAATACGCGATCACACCAGCGTGCGTAATTCCGCGATGGAGCGCACCAGCGGAGCCTGCTCCTGCGCGTCGAAAGCCTGCTGAATCAGCACTTTTCGCAGATAAACCAGCTCGACGCCCAGCGGATTAGTCGCGGTATGAAACGGCTCGTAACCCCGGCGCTGATACAAATCCGTCAGCCACGGGTGTTTGATGGCTGTCGCCAGATACACGGCGGGGGATTTCAGCGTGTCGCGCAAAAAGGTCTCTTCGACATAACGGATAATCTCGCTGCCAAAACCTTGCCCTTTGGCATGTTCTGCTACGGCAAACCAGTGAACGAAAGGCCAGGGCGCGAGATGATTTTTCGCCGGTGTCCACAGAAAACGGGTCGTCAGCGTGGCCGTCAGTTCGCCGTCTTTTTCCAGTACATAAGTGGTTTCATTGCGGATCACATCCCGCACATCCTCCACACTGGCGCGGGTAATGGTGAAATGGATGCCGTGTTCGAGCAGCGGTTCATAGGCTTTTTGCAGCAGCGAATGCAGCGCCGCGGCTTCAGATTCCTGGGCAAGGCGGATCAGATGGCTCATGTTCGGTTCCTTATGCCAGCGCCATGCTGGACGCGGCTAACAGTTCGAGTGAACGCAGGCGCGCCTGTGGCTGTGCGACCGGTGTGTCGATAATGAATTCTTCCACGCCGTAACGGGCCTGCAACGCTTCTAACTGGCGGTGAACGTCCTCGCCGGTGCCGTGCAGCACGTCAGACTGGCGTTCTTCAATCTGATGCGACGCTGCGCCGGATTGCCGGATATACGTTTCCGCCTGTTCGAGACTGCCGACATTTACGCTCTGGCCGTCGCTGCCGGTCACACGGTAACGCTGGGTGTTATCCACCAGACGCGCGGCCTGAGCGGCGGTGTCGGCGACAATCACCGGCACGGCGAGCAGGGCGCGTCGCCCGTTGCTGTCGTAGGAATAAGCGGAAAGGGCGCTGGAAATATCGCGTTCGTCGGCATTAAGGTGCGCCGCAAAAACAAATTCCCAGCCGAGACTGGCCGCCAGCCGGGCGCTTTGTTCGCTCGCGCCCAGCAGAAAGCGCGATGCCGACTGCGGCGGTTGTGGTGTGGCCGAAAGGGAATCCACGCCGCGCCCGCGAACCGGCACTGAAAGCCAGTCATCGAGCTGACGCAGCTGATCCGCAAACTCGCCTTTGCGCGCCGGATCGACAGCGTATTGCAGCGCGTGAGTAGAAAGCGGCAATCCGCCCGGCGCTTTGCCGATACCGATATCGACACGACCGGGCGCGAGTGACGCCAGCTGATTAAAATTCTCGGCGACTTTATACGGGCTGTAATGTTGCAGCATCACGCCCCCTGAGCCGACCCGCAGTTTTTGCGTATGCGCGAGGATCCAGGCGATGACAATTTCCGGCGAGGAGATCGCGAGTTTGTCGGTGTTGTGATGTTCCGCCAGCCAGAACCGGTGATAGCCCCAGCGTTCCGCCAGCTTCGCCAGTTCCAGCGTCCGGCGCAGCGCTCCGGCGGCATCCTCATGTTCATCCAGCGGACTTTTTTCCAGCAAACTTATGCGGTATCCCATCGTTTTCCCTTGTAATCGCAACACATCATTAACAACGATTATTAAAGTCAGGGGGAAGGGATGTAAAAGAACAATAGTAGCTATGGAGTTGCGGAAATTGGAAAACCTGTGGGTTCGCCGCCCGTAAGGGGTTTACGTCAGGTTCAGGTTCAACGTCGTTTTGAAAGCGGCAAGATTTCGCGGCAATAGCTGTGGCACCTGAAACAGTGCCAGCCAGCGGCAGCGCGCTTAACGCGCTCTCTGGACCAGTTTGGGCGGCGAGCCCAAGGTTTTAAAGTTTTGTCGCTACAACCCAAGGTGTGAATTAGCCACGCGCCCGCGTAATAACCATTCCCATATTTGTGAAATCCTTATCTCATTTTCTCATTTGTCACCAAAAGGTATATACCCGCAAAATCAGTTCTATCGGCAGGTCGGGCGTTAATTCAGATATGAAATATAAACAGCAATGACCTTGTCGCTTTTACCACATTATATTTGTGGTTTTTCACAGGTATTACACCAGGAAAAAGGTCCCGTCATGACATTATCCAAGTTATTGCTCCCGCTGCTGATTGCCGGGAATTTATCGACCGCATGGGCAGCCGGGCAAATTGTTCCGTCTGCTACCACTTTCCATGTATCAGCCGATGAATCGCTGAAAAGTAAACTGCCAGCCGATATTGCCAAACGCGGATATATTGTCGCGGGCACCAACCCGAATACGCCGCCAACCACGTTTTTCCAGGAAGACAATAAAACCCTCGCGGGCCGTGAAATTGACGTGATGAATGCCGTTGCGGCGCGTCTGGGCGTGGAAGTGCGCTGGCAGGATACCGGCGGTTTCGACAACATTATTCCCGGGCTGAAATCAGGCCGCTATGACGTGGCGCTTTCCAATATCAACGCCACCCAAAAACGCCTCGAGCAGGTCGATTTTGTCAGCTATTACGATGCGTCGCGTCTGGGCGTGATCTCCCGCAAAGACGCCAATATCGCGCCGTTTACGTCTTTTGATGCCGTTTGCGGGCAGGAAATCGGTGCCGGTGCGGGCACGACGCAAATCGGACGTCTCGAAGCGGCCAGCAAAACCTGTACGGATGCAGGCAAACAGCCAATCAAAATTGCCGTTTTCCCGGACCGTCCGTCGGGCGTGCAGGCCGTGGTCAGTGGTCGCGTGCCGATGTTCTTTGGCCCGTATGAAGGCCTGACGTATCAGGTCAGCCAGGTGAAACCGCTGGCGCTGTCCGGCACGATTCATGTGGATGACGCACCGGTTTCGGTTGCGTTCCCGAAACAATCTGCGCTGGAAGAGGCCGTTCAGGCTTCGCTTAACTCGCTGATTAAAGACGGGACTTATCAGAAGATCCTCGATAAATGGTCGATTGGCTTTGGCGCAGTGAAAGAATCCAAGCGTAATGAAGAGATTTTCGGATGAGCACTGAAACACACGGTCAGCAGCCGGAAGAACTGCGGATCGTCGGTAAGAAATACATCGGGCGCTGGATAAGCGCCCTGATCGTCGTTCTGGTGCTGGGCGCTGCCGCCCATTCAATGCTCAACAACCCGCGTTTTGAATGGTCAGTGCTTGCAGAAAACTTCACCGGTCCGTCGATTTTGCAGGGTGTTTTGATGACGTTGCAGCTGACTGCCATTTCGGTGATTTTCGGCTTTGCCGGTGGCACCGTGCTGGCGCTGATGCGGTTATCGTCCAATCCGGTGCTGGTCGCCGTGAGCTGGGGATATACCTGGTTTTTCCGCGGCGTGCCGATGCTGGTTCAGCTGTTTCTCTGGTACAACATTGCCGCCCTGTATCCCACCATTTCGTTTTCACTGCCCTGGGTAGGGGAAATCTGGAGTGCGTCGGCCAACTCATTAATCAGCCCGTTCAGCGCCGCCGTGATTGCGCTGGTGATGCACCAGTCGGCCTATGCCGCTGAGATTATCCGTGCGGGGATCCAGAGCGTGGGCACCGGCCAGATTGAAGCCGCGCGTGCCCTCGGTTACCGGCCTGCTTCCATATTCCGCCATACCGTGTTGCCGCAGGCGATGCGGGCGATTCTGCCACCCGCCGGTAATGAAGTGATCGGTCAGCTGAAAACCACTGCGGTGGTGTCGGTGATTTCACTGCAAGACGTGCTGTTTTCCGCGCAGATTATTTATCAGCGCACGTATGAAGTGATCCCGTTATTGCTGGTCGCGACGCTGTGGTATCTGGTGCTGACGTCGCTGCTTTCGGTGATTCAGTATTACGTCGAGCGTCATTTCAGCCGCAGCAGTTTGCGCAAGGTGAAGCGTAAATCTAAACCGCGTGACGAGACGCCGCGGGCGGTGAATACCGGCCTGAATGCAGGAGAAACCAGCCATGGGTGAGGCGATTGAGTTTCGGAAAGTCACCAAACGTTTTTCAGGAAACACCATTCTCGACGAAATCAGCCTGGATATTCCGGCGGGTTCGGTGACGGTGATTTTAGGGCCATCCGGTTCCGGGAAATCCACGTTGCTGCGCTGCATTAATCATCTGGAAAAACTCGACGGCGGCACCATCCGTATCGGTGGCGAACTGGTCGGCTACCGGCAAAAAGGCAATGCGCTTTATGAACTGAGCAGCGGGAAAATCGCCGCTCAGCGCAGCCGTACCGGTATGGTGTTTCAGCAATTTAATCTGTTCCCGCACCGCACGGTGCTGCAAAACATTACCGATGCGCCGCTGCGCGTGAAGAAACAAAACCGTCAGCAGGTGCTGACCAAAGCCCGTGCACTGTTGCAGCAGGTGGGGTTAGCCAGCCGCGAAGATGACTGGCCGCAGCAGCTTTCCGGTGGGCAGCAGCAGCGCGTGGCGATTGCCCGTGCGCTGGCGATGGATCCGGAAGTGATGCTGTTTGACGAACCGACATCGGCGCTCGATCCCGAACTGGTGGGCGAAGTGTTGCAGGTCATCAAAAAGCTGGCGCATTCGGGGATCACCATGGTGATCGTGACGCACGAAATTGGCTTTGCGCGTGAAGTCGCCGATAACGTGATCTTTATGGAAGGCGGAAAAATCGTGGCGTCGGGGCCGGTGAAAGCCGTGCTGGATGAAGCGGAGAACGTCCGTGTCCGCAATTTTCTGTCTACCGTATTGTAGAGTCTGCTCTGAAAAGTAAATCACACAGCTGCGGCAAACTGTCGCGGCTTTCCAGCCTGCTCAGTGCCACAATATTGGCCCGCTGTGCTTCCGTCATATCCGGTAAACAGGCGCGCAACTTCCCCGGTAAATCGAACGCAATCGCCAGACTTTGCTGACGCGTAACGCGTTTTTGCCGCGTTTCTCCGTTGCGTAAAAATACCGTAACCTGATGAAAACGCGCAGCCGGGTTGAGCTCATCCGGCGGGGCGCTAAGATCCGGATGACGCGTGATACGGGCGGCCAGCGCGGCAATTTCGGCATCCGGCGGGTTTTCTGAGAAATCCTGTATCAGCAAGGCCTCGCGCAGCAGGCTGGCGGCAATCACGTATTCCAGGCTGAAACGTGCCTCGATACCGTTCGACGGCTCGCGCACTGACGCTGCAATATCACCGCCCGGCGGGAAAGACACTTCAATCCGCTCCACCGCATTTATCAGGTCGCTGAGCAGCTCCCCCTGTTGCAGCCAGTCCTGGCGGATAGCTCGTGCGGCATCGGCGGCGCTGTGCGTGCCGCCACAGGTCGGATACGGTTTGAATTCCAGCCCCGGTGAGACGATACGCCACGGCGCGCCCCAGCTTTCGGTGAGTTTTTCCGGCTGATGCTGACCGGCGCAGTAAGCAGTGAAAAAGCTGTCGAGCACGTTTTCTGACTGACCGTGAAAACCGGCCAGCGTCAGCAGGGTGGCCGTGACCGCAATTTGCGCCGCCAGCCCGGCGTGCAGCGGTTTAACCGCGCTGCCAAACTGCGCGCGTAAACCGCCCGCCTGCGTAGCCGCCGTCCCCAGAATAAGGGCCGTTTCCGGTTCGCTGGCACCAACCAGCCGCGCACATGCCGCCGCCGCGGCAATCGTGCCGAGCGTGGCGGTATTGTGGAAACCCAGTTTGTAATGCTGCGAACCGGCGGCCAGCCCGAGGCGACCGGCGGTTTCCACGCCCGTCACCCAGGCATTGAGAAACTGCTCGCCGCTGATGTCTGGGCGCCCGGCCGCCAGCGCCAGCAAAGCAGGCAAAATCACCACGCCGGGATGACCGCGAAAGTCCGGGTGAAAATCATCGAAATCCAGCGCATGTCCGGCGTAACCCAGTAACACGGCGCGCGTCTGTGCATCGTCTGCACGGTAAACCTGTTGCAAACTTTTCAGCCCGGAATCGCCGGCTTCGCCGCGCACAACGGGCAGGGTGACGGCCAGAAAATCGAGCAATCCTTCGCGGGCATTTTCACGCGCTTCGGCGGAGGGACGCGCACTGACAATAAGCTTTGCCAGCGATGAAGTCAGTGTCATGTTTTTTTCCTGTTTCAGGCCTGCGGGCTGAGATGTTCAAGGGCGTTAACGGCCAGCTGCGCGAGATAATGTGCGGTCGGGAAGAGCGCGCGGTCATCGACGCGAAATTCCGGGTGGTGCAGTGCGAACGGGCCGCCGGAGCCGATCATCAGGAATGCGCCGGGCAGTTTTTGCTGATAGAAGGCGAAATCTTCGCCAATCGGGCTGGCTTCCACGCGACGCGCCTCAAAGCCTGAACCGGCGGCCTGCGCCAGTGCAAAATCCACCCATTCAGCGGTATTCACCACCGACGGCGGGCCGGGCTGCCAGTCGAGTTCAATTTGCGTATCAAAGGCACCGGCGATGCCTTTGAGCACCTGACGTAAACGGCGTTCAATAAGCTCGCGGGTGTCCTGATTAAACGAGCGCACCGTGCCTTCGAGCCAGGCAGAGTCGGGGATCACGTTCCACGTACTTCCGCTGTGAACCTGCGTGACGGACACCACCGCGTTGTGATCTGACGGCACATTGCGCGCAATCAGCGTCTGCAATGCGCCGATAATTTGCCCGGCAATAATAATCGGGTCATTGCCTTCATGCGGGCGGGCGGCGTGACTGCCGGTGCCTGAAATGGTGATGGCAAAACGGTCGACGCCCGCGGTGAGTGCGCCGTCTTTGCTGCCGATAATGCCGACCGGCAACGTCGGGTCGTTGTGAATACCAAAGATGACGGCGGCGTCGTCGAGCGCGCCGGTTTCAATCAGCGCCGGTGCGCCGTGGCCGGTTTCTTCTGCTGCCTGGAATAAAATGCGCACGGTGCCGGCAAGCGTTTCCTCGCGTTCTTTGAGTAAAATCGCCGCGCCGAGCGCCGCCGAAGTGTGGAAGTCATGGCCGCAGGCATGCATGACGCCGGGGTTTTCCGAGGTGTATTCCACGCCCGATTTTTCTTCGATCGGCAGGGCATCAATATCCGAACGTAACACCACCCGCTTACCGGCTTTCTGGCCGCCAATTTCGGCCACCAGACCGGTTTTCAGCGGCAGATTCAGAACGCGGATCTGATGACTTTCCAGCACGGCTTTGATGCGCGCCGTGGTCTCGAATTCCTGATTGGAAAGCTCAGGATGGCGGTGCATGTTATGGCGAAAATCCTCAATGAATTTCGCCAGCGCCTGATGTTCCTGACCGGTATTTAACATGTAAAACTCCTTAAGCGGGCTGACGCGCCAGCCATCCGGCATGGCGTTCTTCGTCGAGGATCTTTTTCAGATACAGCGTGATATGGCCTTTGCCGAGGTCTCTTTCGAAGACCGGCTGAAAACCCAGTTTGATATACATTTCGCGCAGCCACGGATGGCTGGTGGCGGTGCCAAGCGAATACGCCGGGGCTTTGAGTTCGCCGATAAGAATGTGGTCTTCCAGCCATTCCAGCAGCCGCTTACCGAGATTCTGGCCTGTGTATTCCGGGTGCGTGCCGAACCAGCCAATATGCGGCAGACCCATCGGGCCCGGCAGGGTGCCCCACGGGAAACGCAAAGTGACCGAGGCTGCCATGCGCTGGCCGTCAAACAGGCCAAATACCGCATGTTCATCGAGATGTTTCGTCACCCGCGCCAGATCGGCGGTGGCCGCATCAAACTGAATGCCGAGGGCTTTAATCGGGGCGTATGCGGCCAGCATCAGCGACAGATATTCGTGCCTGTCGTCTGAACTGAGCCGCCGGAAATGTGGGGTCATATCGCAGGTTTCTCCGGGGATGATAAATGACCGGACTGTTCGGCGAAGCGGATCACGTCATCCACTTTTTGCGGCGCACAGCCGATGTAATTTGCCGGATCCAGCCAGTGGTCCAGATCTTCTTCTGAGATGCTGGCGGCCAGAACCGGGTGTGCTAAAAGCACGGTTTTAAAAGATAGACGGTTCTCGAACGCCTGCATAGCGCACTCGTAAACCAGATGATGCGCCGTCTGTTTGCCGAGTTTTTTACCGGCTTCAAACATGACCTTTTCCGACAGCAGCAGGCCGTCCTGCATCTGCAAATTCGCCAGCATGCGGGCTTTATTGACCGTCAGGCCAGATAAAATAGCGCGGGCATTTTGCAGCTGGGCAGAAAGGTAAATCGAGATTTCCGGCAGGGCGATCCACTCCGCGCGCCAGCTCATGGCATCGCGTTCGTGCTCGACGTGCATCGACTGATAAATCAGCGACGCGCTGTGTAAAAGCGGGGCGGTCAGGCTGGCTAAGCCTTCGATGGCGGCCGGGTTACGTTTATGCGGCATGGTGGTCGAGCCGATTTTCCCCGCGCTGAACGGTTCTTCGACTTCATTAATTTCGGTGCGCATCAGGTTATAAAGTTCGTTGCCGATTTTGCCCAGCGTGCCGCTGATGAGCACCGCCGTGCTGGCGTATTCGGAAAAACGGTCGCGCGCTGCCTGCCAGCCGATATTCGGCGTATTCAGGTTCAGGCGTGCCAGCGTGCGGCGTTCGACTTCCGGGCCTGCTTCGCCGAGCGCGGCATATGTGCTGATCGCGCCGCTGAGATTGCCGGTCAGCAGACGCGGCGTGATGGCCTGAAGGCGGTCGAGATGGCGGATAAATTCATCCAGCCAGACGGCGACTTTAAAGCCGAACGTGGTCGGCAGCGCCTGCATTCCGTGGGTGCGGCCCGCCATCAGGGTGTACTGATGCTCACGCGCCAGATTTTTCAGCACGTCCGCCAGCGCGGTGGCGTCACGCACGATCACTTTCATTGTCCGGGCGAGCTGTAAAACCGTGGCGGTATCGACGATATCCTGCGTGGTCGCGCCGTAATGAATGTATTCCCCGGCATCGCCGCACTGTTTTTGCAGCGCCGTCAGCACCGGCATCAGGGAATGTTTCATCTGTGCACCGGACGCGGCGATGTCGTCAATATTCAGCTGGCTGGGGTCGGCCAGTTCCGCTATCGACAGTGCTGCCTGTTGCGGGATCACCCCGAGTTCGCCTTCGGCTAATGCCAGCGCCACCTCGACATTTATTTGCTGCGTCAGACGATTTTTCTCTGACCAGATTTCCCGCATTTCCGGTGTGCCAAAATTATTGCCAAGTAAAAGAAAATCAATCGGATGTGAGGCCATAATAATCTCTGTTTTTCTGAGGGTTAATTAATGAGTTTGGCAAAAACAATAATAAATACCGGGATAATACTGTTGCCGATATTTCTGTTTTTGTTTATTAAATTAACCCTTTACAGCGCTATCATTTCTTTGATCCAGCACAGGATGCAAGGGGTTTTGATGCTATAGCTAAAATTCATCTATTCTATTGCGAATTAGTGAATAAGGATCCGCAATCAGAACTTTGTTTATTATTTCAATTCTCGTACGATGTTTATATAACGACTTAATATATTCAATATCCGAATTCCTGTTTATTACGGGCAGGCAGTTTATTCAATTACTGACCAGAGAATAGGGCATCATCGTGTTCGCTATAAAATCACCGCAAACCTATCACCATCAGCCGGGGCTGCGTGCCCGCACCGGCGAACTTCTTGCCGTTCACTCGAATGAAATCGCCATTATCACCAGCCCGAAAGCCTGGCAGGCGGTGAATCCGCACCTGGAAAACAGCCTGCGTGAGGCGGGGATCCGCTGGCAGGTGAATTTCCTGACCACCGGATGCACCGATGCCGCGATCGAAACACATCTCAACGCGGTGCGGGCGCAAAACGCCACGCTGGTGCTGGGTATCGGCGGCGGACGCGTGCTGGACTGCGCGAAAGCCATCGCGAATCTGATTGATGACATTGTGCTGGTGACGCTGCCGACGGTGGCCGCCACCTGCGCCGCCTGGTCGCCGGTCAGCATTATTTACAACGCGCACGGCGGGCACGTCCGCAGCCAGCCGTTATCGCGTATGCCGCTGATGGTGCTGGTCGACAGCGAAGTCATCGCGCAAAACGACGTCCGTTATCTGAAAGCGGGCATCGTGGACGCACTGGCGAAGTGGTACGAATTCCGTCCGTATAAACAGAAAAGCGACGACAGCCTGGCGCTGAATCTCAAAATTCAGGCGGCAAAACTGGCGGTGGAAACCTTTGAGAAATACGGGGCGCAGGCGGTGCTTGATAACGCCCGCCATGAAGTGACACCGGCGCTGATTAAAGTGATCGACGCCAATATCGCGGCGGCGGGCATGGCAAACAGCATGCGTGATGAAACGCCTGCACCGGGCGTGGCGCACGCCATTCACAACCGTTTTACCCATCAGCCTGAACTGCACGACTGGCTGCACGGCGAGAAGGTCGGTCTCGGCCTGCTGGTGCAGTCGCTGATGGAAAGTGACAACGGCGAACCGGAGCCGGAACTGCTGGCGCTGCTGCGGCAGTACGATGCGCCGCTGGCGCTGCCGGAATTCAACGGCAACCGCGATGAAATCCTTTCATCTATTGCCCGTGAAGTGAAGTTCTCCGCCGAAAACGCGGCGCGCCTGCCGTTTTCCATGGCCGCTGAACACATCGAAAAAGCCCTGCGGGCGACAGAAAATCAACATTATTCTTAGGAACATTTCATGACTTCTTCTTCAGAAAACACCAGAAAGCTGCGCCTCGGCCTGTTTGTTCAACCGCTCGGGCATCACGTCAGCGGCTGGCGTTTAACCGGACAGCTCGGTTCGCCCACGGACGTTGAATGGCTGACGTGGATCGCCAAAAAAGCCGAAGAAGGCAAGTTCGATATGTTTTTCATCGGTGACGCGCTGGCGACCAGCGTTTACCGCCTGCCTTCTACTATGGCGCGCCTCGAGCCGCTGACGTTGCTGGCGGCGCTGGCAGTGCAGACCCGTCATATCGGGCTGGCGGCAACGGCCTCTACCACGTTTACCGATCCGTTTAATCTGGCGCGCAGCTTTTCGTCGCTGGATCACATCAGTCATGGCCGTGCGGCGTGGAACGTGGTGACATCGTTTTCCACCGACGTGGCGCGCAATTTCAGTCGTGAAGATATGCCGATGCACGCCGAGCGTTACGCCGTCGCGCACGAGTTTCTCGACGTGGCGTTTAAGCTGTGGGAAGGCTGGCAGGAAGGCGCCGTCGCGCCGGACAAAGACAGCGGCCAGTATTTCGTGAATGAAAAAATTCAGCCGGTTAATCATCGCGGGAAATATTTCCAGGTGCAGGGGCCGCTGAATATCACCCGTTCACCGCAGGGACGTCCGGTGATTATCGAGGCCGGTTCTTCCGCTGACGGCCAGAAGCTGGCGGCCGCCACCGCCGAAGTGGTGTTTACCGCCGCCGCGACGCTGGAAGAAGCACAGACGTTTTACCGTTCGCAGAAACAGCAGGTGAAAGACGCAGGGCGCAATCCGGATCATGTGCTGATCCTGCCCGGTGTGATGCCGATCGTGGGGCGCACGCGGGAAGAAGCGCGTGAAACCTGGCGTGAACTCAACTCGCTGGTGGATATCGATAACGGCATTCGTCAGCTTTCGACCCGCTTTAATATGGATCTCAGCCAGTTCCCGCTCGACGGCCCGGTGCCGGATGTGCCTGCCGGAGAAGGCAATCAGAGCCGTGTGAAACTGCTGACCGATCTGGCCTACCGCGAAAATCTGACCCTGCGTGAACTGGCCGCGATTGCTGCCGGTTCACGCGGACACCGCGTGCTGGTGGGAACCGCCGAAGATATCGCCGATGATTTCCAGCACTGGCTGGAGCAGGGCGGCGCGGACGGTTTCAATATTATGCCGGCCATCATGCCGGAGCAGCTTTCGCTGTTTGTCGAGCGGGTGATCCCGGAATTACGCCGTCGCGGGTTGTTCCGCGAAGAGTATGAATTCAGCACATTGCGCGAAAACCTGGGTTTGCCCGCGCTCTGATATAAGGATAACGGTATGACGATTTCGTTGTCACAGCGCGTGCAACGCGTTTCGCTTTCGGCCAACGCGGCGGCAAAGCAGCGCACCAATGATCTGAAAAAGGCCGGTGTCGATATTCTGGATCTCACCACCGGTGAACCGGATTTCGATACGCCGGAGCACATCAAGCAGGCGGCGTATGAGGCGATTGCACGCGGGGAGACCAAATACACGCCAACGCCCGGGATACGTGCACTGCGAGAGGCGGTGCAGCGAAAATTGCAGCAGGAAAACCGCCTGGAATTTGGCATTGATAATCTGATGATTGCCAACGGCGCGAAGCAGGTCATTTTCAACGCGTTTGCGGCGACGTTAAACGACGGCGATGAAGTGATTGTGCCGGTGCCGTACTGGCCGACGTTCCCGGACAGCGTGCGTTTTAACGGCGGCACGCCGGTGTTTGTGGAATGCCATCTGGAGCAGGGTTATAAACTTTCGCCGGAGCGCCAGCATTACGCCGCGTACGCGCTGGCTGGTGCTCAATCATCCGGGGAATCCGAGCGGTGCGGTGTATTCAGCGCAAGAATTACAGGCGCTGGCCGTTGTGCTGCGTGCACATCCGCAGGTGCGGGTTATGCTCGATGATTTATACGAACACATTCTGTTTGATGGCCGCGAACACCGTAATTTGCTGAACGTGGCAGGCGATTTTCAGGCGCGCAGTTTGCTGGTCGGTGGCGTGTCTAAAACCTACGCCATGACCGGCTGGCGTATCGGTTTCGGTGCCGGGCCAAAAGATCTGATCACCGCGATGACCGTGGTGCAGTCGCAAATCAGTTCGGGCGCGAGTTCTGTCAGCCAGGCCGCGGCGCTGGCGGCGTACACCGGCGGGCTGGATTTCCTCGCGCCACAGGTGGCGGCCTATCAGCAGCGGCGCGATGACATCACGGGCATCCTTTCCGGCGTTGACGGGCTGGAACTGATACAGCCGCAGGGCGGTTTCTTCGTCTTCTGCCGCTGTGCGGGGCTGATCGGGCGTTACCGCCCTGGCGGCGCGAAAATCGAAAACGAAGCCGATGTGATGGACTATCTTCTGGAAAACGGCGTCTCCGGTGTGGGGGGCAGTGCGTACGGCTTGTCGCCATACTTCCGGCTGTCGATTGCCACAGACAACGCCACGGTGATTGAGGCCGGGCGGCGTATTGCGGCAGCGTGCGGACGGTTAAGCCCGGTGCTTTAGCCCGGTAAACCTGTGGGTTGGTGCCCGTACGGGGGGGACGTCAGGTTTAAGTTTAAGTTCAAGTTCAAGTTCAAGTTCAAGGTCGTGGGCGTCGGCCCACACCGACTTGGGGGCGGCATATCGCCGCCGCCCCCAAGACCCCCGGGCTCTTTCACTGCGCGCTATCGCTTGTAAAGTATGTTTCAGCAACTCCGGCTATTGCCGCAAACGTCGCCGCTGCGCGGTACTTTCGCTTCGGGCTCGAACCTGCTCGAAAACAGACTCTCGCCGTTTCTCACCACTCACTCAACGTCGTTTTGAAAGCGGCTAGAGGCTATGTAATTCGGAAGATTTATGCAGGCTGATTTTGAATTGAAAAGCCTCCAGCCGCTTTCAGAAAGCTTGCTGAATGAGTGTTTCGAGACCGAAAGGCTCGAAGACCGAAATGAAGGTACCGCGCAGCGGCAAGTTTTCGCGGCAATAACAGTGGCGGCTGAAACATGGCCAGCCAGCGATAGCGCGCAGTTAAAAAGACGCGGAGATTCAAAAGAGGGGCCGTCTGGCCCCTCTTTTGTCGGTTTCGGCGCAGTGAGTTAAGTGATCACCGCAATTGAGAAACCGAAATTTTCTCGATCCCGCCATCAATGCAATTGAAAACCGAAACTTTCTCGATCCCGCCATCAATGCAATTGAAAACCGAAACTTTCTCGATCCCGCCATCAATGCAATTGAAAAAAACCACATTTCATAAAAGCGTCACTTAACCCCGCTAGGTTATGCCCATCACCGGTCAGAGACGGGCAACGGACATGAGTTATTTATCACTCCATCACATACACAAAACCTGGGGCAACAAAGTTGCGCTCAATGACATCAGTTTTGATGTGGAAGAGGGCGAATTTATTGCGCTGCTGGGCCCTTCCGGCTGCGGAAAATCCACCATGCTGCGCACGATTGCCGGGCTGGAATCGGCTGACAGCGGAGCGATTTATTTCCAGCAATCCGACGTCACCGCGCTGACGCCGTCACAACGTAAGTTGTCGATGGTGTTTCAGTCTTATGCCTTATTTCCACACATGAGCGTGCGGGAAAATCTGCTGTTCGGGCTGCGGGCGCGTGGCGAAGATAAGCGGCAATTTGCTTCGCGGCTGGCGGATGTCAGCCGGCTGATGGAGCTGGAGCCGCTGCTGGACAGATTGCCTGCGCAGCTTTCCGGCGGTCAGCAACAGCGCGTAGCGCTCGGGCGGGCGGTGATCGCCAATAACCGGCTGTGCCTGATGGATGAGCCACTGTCCAATCTCGACGCCAAACTGCGCCAGAGTATGCGTCGTGAAATCCGGGCGATTCAGAAAAAACTCGGTCTGACGATGGTGTACGTCACCCACGATCAGACCGAAGCGATGAGCATGGCGGACAAAATCATTCTGCTAAACGACGGGCGCATCGAACAGCACGACACGCCGGACAATCTCTACAACAACCCGGAAAGCATTTTTGCGGCGCAATTTATCGGTGCGCCGCCGATGAATATCCTGCCGCTGACGCGTCGCGGTGAACATCATTATCTCGCCACTATGCCGGTTCCGGTGGTGGAAATGCCGGGTGACGCCTCGCTCAGCCTGGGGCTGCGCGCCGAAGATATTCAGCTGACCGACGCCACGCAGGCCGGGCTGACGGCGCAGGTGATCAGCCACGAATATATGGGTGCCGACACGCTGGTGGTATGTTCCATCGCCGGTGCCGCAGAGCCGCTGACCGTAAAAGTGGCCGGTATGAAACGTTTTGCCGAAGGCCAGCCGGTCGGGCTGCAATGGCTGTCCAGCGCACAATATTTTTTCTTCACGACGGGCGGAAAGCGCTGTTATGACGCGGAGGAATTTTGTTTGCCCTCCGGCCAGAGAGTCGCCGTCTGACGGCCATTTATCGTCGTGAATTCATTTTTCTACACTTACAACAACACTTGCCGAAGGGAAAATCATGTCACTTGTTCATCGTTTTTCACGCCTTGCTACCGCTGTTTTGCTGATCACCGGAACCTCTGCTTTTGCGTCGGAGCCGGTGAAATTGCAGATGTACTACCCGATTGCCGTGGGCGGAAAAATCAGCCATACGGTCGACACGCTGGTGGAAGATTTTCAGAAAACGCACACGGATATCAGTATTCAACCGGTGTATACCGGGGATTATGCAACGACGGTAACGAAAGCGCTGACGGCGTTTCGCGGAGGCAACGCGCCGCAAATGGCGGTGATCGGTGACATTGAGGCCTATTCACTGATTGATGCGGGCGCGATCGTGCCGGTGAGCGATCTCGCTAATGACGCGGAAGGGAAAAAGTGGATCGACGGCTTCTATCCGGCCTTTATCCGTCACATTCAGGACAAAGTCTGGAGCATTCCGTTCCAGCGTTCGACGGTGGTGTTGTACTGGAATAAACAGGCGTTTGAGAAAGCGGGTCTGAACGGCGACACACCTCCGGCCAACTGGCAGCAGGTGGTGGATTTCGGTAAAAAACTGGTGGTGCGTGACGGCAACGACGTCAAACAGTGGGGCATCGAAATCCCTTCTACGCCAAACGGTTACTGGAATTTTCAGGGCATCGCCGCCACTAACGGCAGCCATCTGGATAACGGCAAAGGCACCGCCGTCACGTTTGACACGCCAGCCAACGTGGAAGCGCTGCAATGGCTGACGGATCTGGCGCAGAAAGACGCGGTTTCCCCGAAAGGCGCGATTGCCTGGGGCACCACGCCGCAGGATTTCATCGACGGCAAAACGGCCATGATGGTGACCACCACCGGTAACCTGACGACGGTGCGTGACAACGCCAAATTCCCGTTCGGCGTAGCGATGTTGCCGGAGAAAACCCAGCGCGGCAGCCCGACCGGCGGCGGCAATCTGTATGTGTTCAAAAACGCGACGCCTGAGCAGCAGAAAGCGGCGATGGAGTTTATCCGCTGGGTTTCCGCCCCGGAACAGGCGGCGCGCTGGAGCATCGCGACCGGTTATGTTGCGACGTCGCCTGCCGCGTGGGAAACGCCGGTGATGCAGGATTACGTGAAACAGGTTCCGCAGGCACTGGTGGCGCGTGAGCAGCTGAAATATTCACAGCCGGAACTCTCGACGTACAACAGCGTGCAGATTCAGGAGCTGATGAACCATGCGATTGAAGCGGCGGTGACGCAGGCGAAAACGCCAGCCGATGCGCTCAGTTCCGCACAAAAACAGGCGGACCGTCTGTTGAAACCGTATCAGTAAGGCTCGCGGATGAGCATTCCTCACAGCACGCTTCACGCTGTTGCACCGGCAGCCCGCACACGCGGGTTGTCTTTGCAGATTTACGGCTATCTGCTGATTATGCCCGCGCTCGGTTTTTTGCTGCTGTTTACCCATTATCCGGCGCTGGCAACGATTTGGGAAAGCGTATTCAGCGCAGCACGCAACGGGCATCCGGCGCAGTTTGTCGGGCTGGATAACTACCGTGCGCTGCTTGATGACGACACCTTTATGTTGTCGCTGCGCAACAACCTGCTTTATGCGGTGATCACCATTCCGCTGTCGGTCGCGCTCGCGCTGATGATGGCGCTGGCGGTCAACCGCCGTTTGCGCGGTAACGCGATGGTCCGCGCAGCGTTTTTCATTCCTTCTTTATTACCGATGGTGGCGATCGCCAACCTCTGGTTGTTTTTCTATACGCCGCAACTCGGGTTGCTTAACAAACTGATGGCGCTGTTTTCGCTGCCCGCTGTTAACTGGCTCGGTGAACCGGGCACCGCGCTTTACAGCCTGATGGTGGTTTCCGTCTGGCGCGAAGCCGGGTTCTTTATGATTTTTTATCTCGCGGCGTTGCAGCAAATCGATCCGCGTCTGGCTGAGGCGGCCGAAATAGAAGGGGCGTCGCGCCGCTACTTTTTCCGCCGCGTGCAGTGGCCGCTGCTGATGCCGACCACGCTGTTTATTCTGATCAATGCATCGATGAACGCCTTCCGCATCGTGGATCAGGTGATTGCGATGACCAACGGCGGGCCGAATAACAGCACCAGTCTGCTGCTGTTTTATATCTACCGCACCGCGTTCAGCTACTGGGATTTGCCGTACGCCTCGGCGATGACCGTGGTGTTGCTGGCGATTCTTGCCACGATTGCGCTGATCAAATTCAATCTGCTGGATAAAAGGACGCACTATCAATGAGCAGCCTGACGATGACGTTAACGCCGGTGCGGACGTTTTCCGCAGGCCGCCTGTGCCTGAATATTGCCATCTGGCTGGCGGCGTTTTTGTGGTTTTTGCCGGTGCTGGTGTCGGTCTGGGTCGCGATTCATCCGGCATCTGAACAGGGGAGTTTTTCCCTGTTTGCACCGCTGACGTTGCAGAATTTTATCAACGCCTGGCAAGCCGCGCCGTTCGGGCGCTATTTTCTCAATACCACGCTGCTGGTGCTGATGATTGTGGTGTGCCAGCTGATTTTAGCGACGCTGGCTGCCTACGCGCTGGTACGGTTTAAACTTAAAGGCGCGGGGATCATTTTTGCGCTGGTGCTGTTGCAACTGATGATCAGCCCCGACGTTCTGATCCTCAACAACTACAAAACGATCGGCGCGTTCGGCCTGCGCGATAGCCTCCTCGGGATAGCGCTGCCGTATTTCGCCTCGGCGTTTGCCATTTTCCTGTTGCGCCAGACGTTCCGTAGCATTCCGCTGGTGCTCGAAGAAGCCGCGATTGTGGAAGGGGCCAGCCGTTTTTACATTCTGCGCAAAATCTATATCCCGCTGGCGAAACCGGTGTACGTGGCGTTTGCGCTGGTGTCGGTAAGCTTTCACTGGAACGATTTCCTCTGGCCGCTGGTCATTACCGATTCCGTAAAAGTGCGGCCGATTACCGTCGGGCTTCAGCTATTTTCCGCGCCGGAACAGGGCGTGCAGTGGGCGCTGATCGGCGCGGCAACGCTGATGACGGTGCTGCCGTTATTGGCCTTATTCCTTATTTTTCAACGTCAGTTCGTTCAATCCTTCATGCGGGCTGGGATTCGTTAAGAACAACCGGAGCATCTTATGACCGTCATCACCTCATCCCCTTTGTTATCGCAAGCGCAGGAACGGGCTCTGGGCAACGTGAGTGCTTTGTATCAGCTGCCGGATATGCATGACGCGGCAGTTTCAGGCGTCAGGCTGCGTTTCGGGCTGATTGCGGA
Source organism: Rahnella sp. ChDrAdgB13 (assembly GCF_017655185.1). Taxonomy (NCBI): domain Bacteria; kingdom Pseudomonadati; phylum Pseudomonadota; class Gammaproteobacteria; order Enterobacterales; family Yersiniaceae; genus Rahnella; species Rahnella sp. ChDrAdgB13. The sequence continues at coordinate 20,148 of NZ_JAEMGT010000067.1, forward strand.
CCCGCAATACGCCGATGCCGATGTACAAAAAGAGCGTCATTACCGCAACAGCCTGAATAAACTGGCGACCGCGATTAATGAGCTGAATGATTTAAAGCTCGATTTCGTGGTTACGCTGGGCGACCTGGTGGATCGCGACTGGAGCAGTTATCAGGCGGTGCTGGCGCGCTACGAAGCGTTGCGCCATCCGCACGCCGTGCTCATTGGTAACCACGATGCGCAGGTGATTTCCCAACATCTGGCGGCGCAGTCTCCTGCGCTGGGATTGCCGAAAAGCTATTACCAGTTCAGCCTGCCGGGCTATCGTTTTCTGGTCATTGACGGCAACGACGTCAGTTTGTACTGCAATCATGCCAATGGCGAAGACCATCAGCTGGCAGAATTTATGCTCGATGAACTGACCGAATGCCAGCAGTCGCAGGCGCAGCCGTGGAATGGCGCGGTAGGGCGTAAACAGCTGGAATGGATTGAGCAAAACCTGAAACAGGCGCGTGCGCAGGGCGAAACGGTGCTGGTATTCGGCCATTACCCGCTGACGCCGGTGAACACGCATAACCTGTGGAACTGCGAAACGCTGGTGGAATTGCTCTGCCGCTATAACGTGCGCGCGTATTTCGCCGGGCACGATCACCGCGGGGGCTATGACCGGGTGGAAAACACCGATTTTATTACGCTCAAAGGCATGGTGGACGGGGAAAGCAGCCTGCCATTTTCATCCGTCACGCTGAGCGGCGACGTTCTGACAATCACAGGATACGGGCCAGAGGTGAGCAGGGTGTTGAGCCGCCAGGTTGAGTCTCTGTAACAAGCAAAAAGCCCGCCGTAGCGGGCTTTGAACATCATGACAGGGCTACGCCGTCAGCAGGTTCGGGCAGTTCTGCCCTTTGATCAGCTGATCGATGTTCATCAGCGTGGTTTCAGAAATGCTGGTCAGCGCGTCACTGGTCAGGAATGCCTGATGGCCGGTGAACAGCACGTTGTGGCAGGAAGACAGGCGGCGGAAAACGTCGTCGAGGATGACTTCGTTTGAGTTGTCCTCGAAGAACAAATCGCGCTCGTTTTCGTACACGTCCATACCCAGCGCGCCGATTTTTTGTTTTTTCAGCGCGTCAATGGCGGCCGTTGCATCCAGCAAAGCGCCGCGGCTGGTGTTCACGATCATCACGCCGTCTTTCATTTTGGCAAAGGACTGAGCGTTAAGCAGATGATGGTTTTCCGGCGTCAGCGGGCAGTGCAGGGAAATGACGTCGGATTCTGCGTAAAGCGTATCCAGATCGACATATTCTGCGCCCAGCTCCAGTGCCAGCGGGCTTGGATACGGGTCAAAAGCCAGAATCCGCATTCCAAAACCTTTCAGAATCCGCATTGTTGCCACGCCGATTTTACCGGTGCCGATGATACCGGCGGTGCGCTGGTACATATTAAAACCAATCAGCCCTTCGAGTGAGAAGTTGGCTTCGCGGGTGCGCTGATAAGCACGGTGAATGTGGCGGTTAAGACACATCATCATGCCGACGGTGTGTTCTGCGACGGCTTCCGGTGAATAGGCCGGAACGCGCACAACGGAAATGCCCAGTTCTTTCGCCGCCTCAAGATCGACGTTGTTAAAGCCCGCGCAGCGCAGCGCCAGCGTTTTTATCCCCAGAGAAGCCAGTTCCTGCAACACTTCACGGCTGCCGTCATCATTGACGAAAATACAGACGGCATCTGCACCGGCTGCGGTTTTTGCAGTTTGCGGGGACAGCAGAAAATCGAAAAATTCCAGTTCATAGTCGTAATGTTCATTGACCAGTTCCAGATATTTCCGGTCGTAATTTTTAGTACTGTAGACAGCCACTTTCATGGTGTTTCTCCGCAGTGAGTTTGAATCTCTGACGAAACCGTTTCCGACTGTTTTATAAGGAATAAACATTTTCAGAAACAATTCGCAATATGCCACCAAACTAACAGAGCATCGGGGTGCCGACAATTTTTCCTGTGCTATTTGGGTGCCGGATACTGGTATTTCAACCATCAGTTGTTACGCTAATTATGATATCTTGCGGGCGGTCAGACGATTAAGTGCAAAACAAGGCAAGTCATGAGGAACGGACTGAAGAGAAGCGCGCAAATTATCCTGAGTATAGTGGTGATTCTCGCGCTGCTGATGTGGGGGTTATGGAAAACGGTGCCGCGCTGGCTGCCGCCGGTTGCCAGCCACTGGCTCCCGAAAGGAACACAACTGACGCTCAGCGGTGCGCCGCACTGGTCGGACGGCGTATTGCAATTGCCGGGGCTGCGTTATTCCGCCGGTGAATGCGCGCTGGCGACTGCGGAAAATGCACGCCTGAGCAAAGAAGGCGGGCACTGGGCGCTCAATATTGATGCGCTGAAAGTCGATACCGCCTGTCTGGCGCAACTGCCAAAAAGTGACGCCTCAACGCCGCTTTCCGTGGCGGATTTACAACATCTGCTGCCCGACGGGCGCGTCAACGTGACGCAACTTTCCGTTACGCCCTGGCAGCGTTATGCGGGGCAAGTTCAGCTCAGCAGCGAAGGCGGCGTACAGCATCTGACCGTGAGCGGCGACGCGCTGAAACTCGACGCCGTACTCGGTGCCGACCGTACGCTGGCGATCCATTCGTTTAGCCTGATCCCGCCCGGCAGCGAACAACCTGTCACGCTCAGCGGCAAACTTCTTCTGCCCGCCACGTTCGATCAGCTGCCGGAATCCGGCGAGCTTCATGCAGAAATTCAAACCGCGCAGGTTACTTCTCCGCTGGACATTCTTCTCAGCTGGCAGACAACGGAAGGCGAACTGACGCTGACGGAAAAAGGCAGCGATAAGCCGCTGGCGACTCTGCCGTGGAAACTCAACGGCAATGCATTGCAGATTTCGCAAGGGCAGTGGCGCTGGCCGTATGCCGCGCAGCCGCTGGCCGGTGGCGTAAACCTGACGCTCAGCGACTGGTCACCGGCGTTTGATCAGACCAATATCACCGCACGTCTTAACGTGCTGACGCAGGGCCACAACGGTAAAGCCAACGTAGTGCTGAGTATGGGGCCGGGGCGCATCGGGCTGCTCGACAGCCATTTAGGTTTCCGGCTGACCGGGCAGGCGAATTTGCAGGCGACGTCTCTGAGCGCCTCATTGCCCGGCGAACTGAGCGGTTCCGTGCTGAACCCGACCCTGTTACTGCGCAGTGGTTCGCTTCTGCGCGCCTGGGGAAAACCGACGCCGGAGCTGACCATCAGCGACGCGCGCTGGCCGCTGGCGGGTGTGAAAGTGTCGGCGCAGGGCGTGAGCGGGCCGTTGCAGGCGATTCTGAAAGCCAGCCACCGCTTCTGGGGTAAATTCGATCTGCACCTCAGCGGCAAATCGCAGGAATTCTGGCCGGACGCCGGGCAGTGGGATTTCAACTACTGGGGTAACGGGCATCTGCCTCCGCTCAGCGGTCGCTGGGATATGTCCGGCAAAGGGCAATGGCACGATAACCGGATCAGCATTAACAGCCTTTCGACCGGTTTCGACCGTCTGCACTACGGCCTGGTCGACGTGGAAGCGCCGCGCCTGACGCTGGATAAACCCCTGGTCTGGCTGCGCCCACCGGCTGCGCGATTCAAACCGCAATATCCTGATTTACCGACAGTATTCAAAGGCGACATCAAACTGGTGGCGAAGAAAATTGCGCTCACCAACGGCGGCTATCTGCCGCCTGCGACGCTGGTATTGCAGCTCAGCGGCGACAGCCCGGATCGTTTTGGCATGCGCGGTATGCTGGACGCCAGACCGATTGGCCCGATCCGGCTGACCGGACGCTGGGACGGCGAGCGTCTGCGCGGTGAGGCCTGGTGGCCGAAGCAGCAACTGACGTCTTTCCAGACACTGCTGACGCCAGATCTCAACATCAAACTGCGCGATGGGAGTTTCTACGCGCAGTCGGCGTTTTCCGCCGCACGGGGTCAGGGTTTTGTCGCAGGTGGTCACTGGGTGGTGAAAAATGGCGGGCTGTGGATGAAAGATGGCGACCTGAGCGGACTGGATTTCAGTCTGCCGTACCGTTTGCAGGATTCCGTCTGGCAGCTCGGCGTGAAAAAGCCCGTCACTCTGCGTATTGGCGAGGTTAATAATCTGGTGGCGATGAAAAATATCACCGCCGATTTACAGGGTCATTATCCGTGGAGCGAAGACAAACCGCTGACGCTCACCAATCTGGGCGTGGATATGCTGCGCGGGCATCTGAGCCTGTCGGCGCTGAGAATGCCGCAACACGATGCGGCGGTGCTGAAACTGGAAAAAATCAATCTCAGCGAGCTGTTTACGGCGCTGAAACCCAAACAACTGGCGATGTCCGGCGTGATTTACGGCGAACTGCCGCTGTTTGTTGAGAATCCAAAATGGATCATTCAGAACGGGTGGATCAAAAATGACGGCGGCCTGACGTTGCGTCTGGATCCGCAATTTGCCGATGCAATGGCCAGCGGTAATTTTGCCAATAAAATGGTGGTGAGTCTGTTGCGTTACATGGAAATCAGCCGTTCCGACGCGCAGGTTAGCCTCGATAATCTGGGCATGCTGACGATGGCGGCGAAAGTCGACGGCGTGAACTACACCGATACGACTCACGGCGGCGATAAGGAAAAGCGAGAAATCGTGCTCAATTACACCCATCAGGAAAACATTTACCAGCTGTGGCGCAGTTTGCGTTTTGGCGACAACCTTCAGGACTGGCTGCAACAGGAGGTGTCATTGCCTGCTGATGCGCTGTCGAAAAGTCCGGTTTCTGCCGGACAGAAAAAGGAACAAACAGTGAGGAAGGAACAATGAAACTGCGACTCGTCGGGCCATCTCTGGCGCTCAGCGTGATGATGCTCAGCGGCTGTGTTCCGCGCATCGAGCTGGCGGCGCCGAAAGAGCCGATCACGATAAACATGAACGTTAAAATCGAGCATGAAATTCATATCAAAGTTGACAAGGATGTCGAGAACCTGCTGAAAAATCAAAGCGATTTGTTCTAGGAGCCTGTATGTCCGGAGTATTGTTCAAAAGATTCAGCCTGATGATCCTGGCCAGCGGTTTACTGTTTTGCAGCCAGGCTTTTGCGTTAACGCTCAATGAAGCCAAACAGCAGGGGCGCGTGGGCGAAACGCTTTCCGGCTATCTGGCGCCTGTGAAGCAGGATGCAGAAAGCGTCGCACTGGCGGCAAAAATCAACGATGCGCGCAAACAGCAATATCAGCAGGTGGCGCAGGATAATAACGTCAGCACCGACGACGTGGCCAGGCTTGCCGGGCAAAAACTGGTCGCCAGAGCCGCATCAGGCGAGTACGTGCGCGGCATTAACGGTAAGTGGTTGCAGAAGTAAAAGCAGGGCAGAGACGTGGCCCGAAAAAAAAAAGCGCGCCTTTCGGCGCGCAAGTGTTTTATCACAACCTCATCTGAGCGGGTCTGAAAGATTCTAAAATGAATGATGGCTCAGATTGTGATAACAGATGTTATGCAGCAGCCAGTTCTTTGATAGCTGCATCGATCGCTGCTTTCGCGTCGGTTTGTGCTTTAGTCGCCACTTCAGGACCGTAAGCAATACCTTCCGCGTAAACGAATTCTACGTCGCTCATGCCCAGGAAGCCCAGGAACAGAGACAGGTAAGGGGCAACCAGATCGCTTGCGGTGTCTTTATGGATGCCACCACGGCTGGTCAGAACGATAACGCGTTTGCCTTTCACCAGACCTTCAGGGCCTTTCTCGGTGTATTTGAAGGTCACGCCAGCACGAGCAACCAGGTCAAAATAGTTTTTCAGCTGAGTAGGGATGTTGAAGTTGTACATCGGTGCAGCGATAACGATCACGTCATGCGCTTGCAGTTCTTCAATCAGGGTGTTGGACAGTGCCAGTGCTTCTTCCTGACGTGGAGTCAGTGGCGCGTCGGATGGACGCAGTGCGCCAACCAGCTCGCCGTCAAGAACAGGGATCGGGTCAGCAGCCAGGTCACGAACAGTTACGGTAGAACCGCTGTTAGCGGCCTGATACTGTGCAACCAGGTAATCGGCCAGTTGGTTAGACTGAGAGAAGTTAGCCAGAATGCTTGATTTCAGAACGAGTACTTTGCTCATTATTGAGTTCCTTAACTGTGTGAACATAGGGGAGCAGATTTTTTAACCTGAATCTCCCCGGAATGGAACTTACTTTATTCACAAAGCTTATTCAGTGATAGCGCAATATTTCGAGACCTCCGTTCAGTATTTTTGAACAAGACACGAAAGGCTAAAAACGTCGAACTTTCTTCATCCTCAATAGCTTGTGTTAACATATTGGCAAACAGGCTCGTATGAACCCGCCTCAAATCATTTCTACTTCAGATGACGGATGCTTTGCTCATTCAGTCCGCTGACTTGCAACAAGGAATATCGAACGTGAAATCACCGCTCGCGGCATTATCAGCGCAGTTAGACGGGCTGATGCTACGTGACCGGCAACGCCTGCAACGTCGTTTGCAGGGTGCCAAAAAGACTTTTGATCAGAACACCAACCCTCAGGCCGTTGAAGCATTAACGGCTGAGCTTCAGAACGCCATTTCCGAAAGCCTGAAGAAAGTCACTGCCCGTGAAGCATCGCGGCCAAAAATCAGCTATCCGGAAAATCTGCCGGTCAGCCAGAAAAAAGATGACATCTTTAAAGCCATCCGTGACCACCAGGTGGTGATTGTCGCCGGTGAGACCGGTTCCGGTAAAACCACGCAGATCCCGAAAATCTGTATGGAACTCGGGCGCGGTATTAAAGGTGTTATCGGGCATACGCAGCCACGCCGTCTGGCGGCGCGTACTGTCGCCAACCGCATCGCCGATGAGCTGGATACCACGCCCGGCAATACCGTCGGTTATAAAGTTCGTTTTAATGATCAGGTCAGCGATAACACGCTGGTGAAGCTGATGACCGACGGCATTCTGCTGGCGGAAATCCAGCAGGATCGTATGCTGATGCAGTACGACACGCTGATCATCGATGAAGCGCACGAACGCAGTCTGAACATCGACTTTATACTCGGTTATCTGCGCCAGTTGCTGCCGAAACGTCCGGATCTGAAAGTCATTATTACGTCTGCGACTATCGATCCGCAGCGGTTCTCCCGTCACTTTAATAACGCGCCGATCATTGAAGTTTCCGGCCGTACTTATCCGGTTGACGTGCGTTATCGCCCGATTGTGGATGATGCGGACGACGTTGACCGCGACCAGTTGCAGGCAATTTTCGATGCTGTGGATGAACTGGGTCGCGAAAGCATGGGCGATATCCTGATCTTCATGAGCGGTGAACGGGAGATTCGTGATACCGCCGATGCGCTGAACCGCCTGGACTTGCCGCATACCGAGATCTTGCCGTTGTACGCACGGCTGTCGAACAGCGAACAGAACCGCGTGTTCCAGTCACACGCCGGCCGCCGTATTGTGCTGGCGACCAACGTCGCGGAAACCTCGCTGACCGTGCCGGGCATCAAATATGTGATTGACCCTGGCACCGCGCGTATCAGCCGTTACAGTTTCCGTACCAAAGTGCAGCGCCTGCCGATTGAGCCGGTTTCGCAGGCGTCGGCCAATCAGCGTAAAGGCCGTTGCGGACGCGTTTCCGAAGGTATCTGTATCCGTCTGTATTCGGAACAGGATTTCCTGTCGCGCCCTGAATTTACCGATCCTGAAATTCTGCGTACCAACTTAGCCTCCGTTATTTTGCAAATGACGTCGCTGGGGCTGGGCGATATCGCGGCATTCCCGTTTGTGGAAGCGCCGGACAAACGCAATATTCAGGACGGCGTGCGCCTGCTCGAAGAGCTGAACGCCATCAATAATGCGGTCGATGGCCGTTACTCGCTGACGCCGCTGGGCCGCCAGCTGGCGCAGTTACCGGTCGATCCGCGTCTGGCGCGCATGGTGCTGGAAGCGCAGAAAAATGGCTGCGTGCGAGAAGTGATGATCATCACCGCCGCGCTGTCGATCCAGGATCCGCGTGAGCGTCCGATGGATAAACAGCAGGCGTCTGATGAAAAACATCGCCGTTTTGCGGATAAAGATTCTGATTTCCTGGCGTTCGTGAATTTGTGGGATCACCTGAAAGTGCAGCAAAAAGAGCTGTCTTCGGCGCAGTTCCGCAAGCTTTGCCGCAGTGACTTCCTCAACTATCTGCGCGTGCGTGAGTGGCAGGATATTTACACTCAGCTGCGTCAGGTGGTGAAAGAACTCGGGCTGCCGGTGAACAGTGAACCGGCGGAATACCGCGAGGTGCATTGCGCATTGCTGACCGGTTTGCTGTCGCATATCGGGCAGAAAGATGCGGATAAACAGGAATATACCGGCGCGCGTAACGCCCGTTTCGCAGTGTTCCCGGGTTCCGGTTTATTCAAAAAACCGCCGAAATGGGTGATGGTGGCCGAACTGGTCGAAACCAGCCGCCTGTGGGGGCGTATCGCCGCCCGCATTGAGCCGGAATGGATTGAGCCTCTGGCGAAACATCTGGCGAAAAGCAGTTACAGCGAACCGCACTGGGAAAAAGCGCAGGGCGCGGTGATGGCGACGGAAAAAGTCACGCTGTACGGTCTGCCGGTGGTGGCCGCGCGCCGGGTGAATTACGGCACGATTGATCCGGTGGTCTCGCGCGAACTGTTTATCCGCCACGCGCTGGTGGAAGGCGACTGGCAGACGCGTCATGCGTTTTTCCGTGCCAATTTGCGTCTGCGTACCGAAGTCGAAGAACTGGAACACAAATCACGTCGCCGCGATATTCTGGTCGATGACGAGACGCTGTTCCTGTTCTACGAGCAGCGTATCGGGCAGGAAGTGGTGTCGGCGAAGCACTTCGATACGTGGTGGAAAAAGCAGCCGCAGGACAGCCTGAACTTCGAAAAAAGCATGCTGATCAAAGAGGGCGCGGGCAACATCAGCGCTCACGATTACCCGAACTTCTGGCATCAGGGCAATCTCAAGCTGCGCGTGACCTATCAATTTGAGCCGGGCACTGACGCCGATGGGGTCACGGTGCATATCCCGTTGCCGCTGCTCAATCAGGTGAACGAGGAAGGTTTTGACTGGCAGATCCCCGGCATTCGCCGCGAGCTGATTATGGCGCTGATCAAGTCATTACCTAAACCGGTTCGCCGCAATTTTGTGCCTGCGCCAAATTATGCCGATGCGCTGCTCGGACGCATCAAACCGTTCGAAATGCCGCTGCTTGATGCGATGGAAAAAGAGCAGCGCAAGATGAGCGGGGTGACCATCGACCGTGAAGACTGGCATCTGGATCAGGTACCCGATCATCTCAAAATGACGTTCCGCATTGTTGATGAGAAAAATATAACGCTGCGCGAAAGCAAGGATCTGACAGCGCTGAAGTCTGGCCTGAAAGAGCAGGTACAGCAGACGCTGTCTGCCGTAGCGGATGATGGCATTGAGCAGCGTGATTTGCATGTCTGGAGTTTCGGCACGCTGCCGGAACGCTACGAGCAAAAGCGCGGCGGTTATGAAGTGAAAGCGTATCCGGCGATTGTCGATGAGAAAGACAGCGTCGCGATCCGCCTGTTTGACAGCGAACTGGAACAGCAACAGGCGATGCTCACCGGATTGCGGCGTTTGCTGCTGCTGAATATCCCGTCGCCGGTGAAATACCTGCATGAAAAGCTGCCGAACAAAGCCAAGCTGGGGTTGTATTTTAACCCGTACGGCAAAGTCCTGGATTTAATCGATGACTGTATTTCCTGTGGTATCGACAAACTGATTGCTGAATCCGGCGGTCTGGTGTGGCGTGAGGAAGATTTCGCGAAGCTCCACGAACATGTGCGCGCTAATCTCAATGACACCGTGGTGCAAATCGCGATTCAGGTTGAGCAGATCCTGACGACGGTCTTTAACATCAATAAACGGCTGAAAGGGCGGATTGATATCACGATGGCGCTGGCGCTTTCTGATATTAAAGCGCAGATGTCCGGCCTGATTTATCGCGGGTTCGTCACGCAAAACGGCTGGAAACGGCTGCCGGATACGTTGCGCTATTTGCAGGCTATCGAGCGGCGGATGGACAAGCTGGCGATGGATGCTCACCGCGACCGCGCGCAGATGCTGAAAGTCGAAAATATCCAGCAGCAGTGGCAGCAATGGCTGAACAAATTGCCGCCGGTTCGTCAGCAAAGCGAGGATGTGAAGGAAGTCCGCTGGATGATTGAAGAACTTCGCGTCAGCTATTTTGCCCAACAGCTGGGCACGCCGTACCCGATTTCAGATAAACGAATCTTGCAGACGATGGAACAGTTAGTCGGTAATTAATTGTATTTATTGACTTTAAAATTACCGGTTTTCCCTTAGTGGCACTCTGGGGCTGATGCCTCATCGTGCCATTTTTGCATCGAGTAGCTTGACCTTCGCATTATCATTTCATTCATCGCTGTTTTTGCAGTCTCTTGATGAGCCAGACATGGAGACGTTCATTCGATTTATTGAAAGTGGTTTAAGCGCGGCGTATTCTTAAACCCTTCTAATCAAATGGATATTGAGAATGGATACTACCGAAGAGTTGGGTGGAACTTATTTTTATCATGGTAACGCCAACGTAACCAAAGAGGAATTGTTCTGGCTGATTTTAGCCGAGAGCCTGGCTGATCAACTAGGTTTTTCAGTAGAGACAGCGGCAACAATACTCGCGGGGCAGCCGATAATCCCGAAGCGTGTAGTGCTTGGCTCCAAGGTAAACCGCACCAGCATAGCGTCAAAACTAGCCAGAAGAATATTTAAGAACGCCCACTTTCCCGCCGGAATTAAATTCGAAACTATGGTGATGGGGCAAGCACGAGAAACATCAAAAATAGGGGCGGTAGTAGGAAGGGCGGTTCCTTATATTGGTTACGCTCAGGTGATAATTATAGTCTGCATCGCTGCCAAACAGACCAAGAGTAAATATAACCTGATCGCCCGTCCTGAGCATCGTATAGCGTGGGCTACATTCTAATGCTGCTGTCTGATGAACAAGAACTCTTAGATTACGTTACCAAGACATATGGCGAACGTGATAATCCGGCGCAGAAAGACTGGACGTTTGAAGAGCATTTTAATTTCATTCAGGAAGATCTGGAGGAAATGCTGTTTGACTTGTTCACGCGATACAGCATCGAGCATAGCAATTTCAACATTGATGACTATTTCATGCCGGAGTTTGCCTGGTGGCAGTTCAAGCTCAAAAAGGAATGGCGTGACCGCAAATTTAAGACGCTGACGCTGGGTATGATCATTGAATCGGCAAAGGCGGGACGCTGGCTGTATGACTAAGGGGATGTACGCCCCTTGTAAACTTACGCTGTCTGACGGTCATTCCATGAATCGGCAAAGATGATATTGCCGTCGTTATGCTTCCACGTGATTTTCTCATACCGCAGTTCTACGGTTTCCAGATGGTTATCCTGAGGGTTATCGCTGGCGGCCATTGCCGGAGAAATCGAAACTATCCGTACTTTCTCCAAAAGCATGTTGAAATATTCCACTTCCTGACCGGCATCATTAATGCGGTACCACTTAATCTCAGCTGATTCGAGGTTCTGGCCTGTTGCCACAGCCTTGTAAATATAAGGGTTTGAGCAGTCGAAAATTTCCTTGAGTTTATGCAAATTTGAATAAACGTACGCCCGGAGATATGAGAGAGCAATGAATCGAATGCTGGGAGGATATTTTCAGAAGTTTATTATTGCTTGCCAGCCATGATTTAAAGCGAGGCTCCGGCGGATAAAATAGGGACACTCCGGGAGCATGAAAAGGGACATCCAAAATTGCAGACAATGGAACAGCAGGTCAGAAATTAAGGGATTCGGAATGCAACCCTGGTGAAAAGCTTAAAATTTCTGCTAATTTTGAAACGGGCTTATTACCAGGGTGAATATTGTGATTGATGAAAAAGAACAAACCGGTTTAATTGGTCTGGCGATCGGCGCCGCCGTGATGGGGCTGATATCCGGTCAGACACCCATAAACCGCGAAAGTCTGATTGAAGAACTGCAAAAGCTTGGCCGTCAGAAAGGCGACGGCGTTGAAGATGAAGTTTTCGTCAAGGCCGCGCAGCTGGTGAGTAAAGGGCTTTAAACTGTATCAAATCGCAGTCAAAAAAAAGCCCGCAACCAGTGCGGGCAAGACGACATCAGTATTCGAAAACCTTGTTAGGGCAGAACAGAACCATCATACCCTCTGCGCAAAAATCTCATTCGTGAGTAAACTGCATAAATAGCACGGTATTTAAGTGATTAGACCAGTTAAAAAATCAAAAAGGTCGCTTTTCAGCGACCTTTTTCGTTTTCGGATTCAATAAACTATTGCGCGGCAGGGGCAGCCGGGGAGCTGGCGCTGATCACACCGGAAGACAGTGTGCTCAGGGCGTCGCGTATTGCCGGCACGGCCAGCGCGCGGTTGTCAGCCAGATAACGATCCTGCGCCGCTGGTGCAGAGCTTTGAATCGCAATCAGCGACCAGCCTTCTGCATTTTTGATCAGAAGCGGAGAACCGCTGTCGCCCGGCAGTGTGTCGCAACGGTGCGAAAGCACGCCAGGCTGCGCCCAGCCGGTGATCTGACAGTCCTGATGGACATACAAGTCATCCAGATGATCTTCCGGATATCCGGCCTGCGTCACCTTTCTGCCTTCCTGTTTCAGCACGGCGGTCAGGTCGTCACGCGAACCTTCCCAAAGTGGTAATGGCTTGATCGGCAGCGCAAGTTTTTCATCCGTCAGGCGGATCAGCGCGAAATCAAACGGTGCCGCTTTCGGTGGCACAATCCAGCCTTCGCCATCAGCCTTTAGTTTCTTGCCCAGTTTAGGGTCAACCAGCGTTTGTAATGCGGTGATCTGATAACGCCATTTCTGGTTATGCGAAATGAAACGCAGGGCGATCACTTTGTCGATTTTCCCCGGTGGCGCCAGTACACAGTGGCCTGCGGTGAGAACCAGATGTTTAGAAATTAAGGTTGCGGTACATAAATTGCCGCTTTCCGTTTCAATCTGACCGATTGCCTGCCACGGCCAGTGTGCGGCGGCAGCAACGGGAGTGCGCTGATCGTGTCCGAAGAACAGGGCGGTTTTTTCTTTAAGGCTGATAGCAGGTGCGTCGCTATCTGCATCATCCGGAGAATCTGCATGAACGAGAGGGCTGGCGGTAAAACAGAAAAAGCACAAAAACAGCGGTAACGCGATGCGCATAACATTCTGACCTTGAAACAGGGAGAACCCGTGAACCAGTTATTATGGAACGATTATAGACGGTTATCTTTCGTGATGGATATATTTGTCTGATAACTCAATCTTTTGAGCAGACGGCGGGTGCCATCTCAGGGTACTTCACAATGACATCAGAAGTAGAAGAACAGGGTGATCAGACCGCAGAGGATCAGAGAGCACAGGGTGATTTCGAACAGGTAGCGGCGCAGCATCTTCCATCAGTACCTCAAGATAAAGAACCGGAGAAAAAAACACCCGGCGAACCGGGTGTTAAGTCATCAGTCTTGATAATGGTGAGTAGATACGCTCACAAAGACTTCTTTACGACTTATGCTGCTGGAGTTGCTTTTGCAGCTGGAGCAGCTTTCTTAGCATGTTTCACGTGTTTTTTAGCAGCCTGCGCTTTCTGAGCTACCGGAGCAGCTTTTTTAGCGTGTTTCACGTGT
>NZ_JAEMGT010000068.1:0-15674 GCF_017655185.1 Rahnella sp. ChDrAdgB13
GGCCGGATTTGAACCGACGACCTTCGGGTTATGAGCCCGACGAGCTACCAGGCTGCTCCACCCCGCGTCCGAAAACGTGGCAAATACTACGCCGATAACCGCTTAAAAGCAAGTTATCATAAAGATTGGTACCGAGGACGGGACTTGAACCCGTAAGCCCATTCGGGCACTACCACCTCAAGGTAGCGTGTCTACCAATTCCACCACCTCGGCACTCTTTTTTTCACAATCGCTCATACTGTCCAAGCACAAGCCACTGTTTAAAACTCTGCTTCTTTTGATAAGAAGTTTACTGCTTAGTGAGGAACGTCACTGTTAGGCGCTGCTGGAGCGGCCGGTGCAGTTGTCTGCTCAGTTTGTGCTGGCTGACTTAAGTTTTCCCACTCACTACCTTTTTGGCCTTTATTGGTGCTCATGTTCCCAAGAATCAAACTAATGATAAAGAACAGTGCGGCCAAAATGCCTGTCATGCGGGTCATGAAGTTACCGGAACCACTCGAACCGAACAATGTGCCAGAAGCACCTGCTCCGAAAGAGGCTCCCATATCAGCGCCTTTACCCTGTTGCAGCATAACCAGAGCCACAAGGCCGATTGCTACGATAAGGAAAATCACCAGAAGAGCGTCGTACATAGTAGTACCTGTATCCTCGCGGGTTCACCGCATGCCAATTGCTTCTCACCAATTTAGCAGGTCGTTCAAGGACCCACTGAAGCGGGTGTGAATACTAACCAAAGCCGTATTACCGCGCAAGGGCAATTTTCATCAGATTGTTCGTTTGCGGAAAAAATCGTCAAATATCCGTCAAAACAACCAAAGTGATTCATTTTACGCCGCTCCCCGGAAATAAAGCGGCGGCGAAAAAAATGAAAATTCACCGTTTTTTATCGGCTTACGGCTTCACGGCTTTTACGGCATCGGCGATACGGTTCGCCAGTTTTTCGACCAGTGCCGCGTCTTCGCCTTCAACCATCACGCGCAGCAACGGTTCGGTGCCTGATTTGCGTAACAGCACACGGCCGCGACCACCCAGCTCTTTTTCCACTTCAGCAGTCACTTTTTTGACGTCGTCGGATTCCAGCGGATCATGTTCCCCGGCAAAGCGAACATTCACCAAAATCTGCGGCAACAATTTCATGCCGCTGCAAAGATCGTGAAGGCTCATATGGTTGCGAACCATCGCAGTGAGCACTTGCAAACCGGCCACGATGCCATCTCCTGTGGTGGTTTTGTCAAGCAGGATAATGTGACCTGAGTTTTCTGCACCGATACGCCAGCCTTTCTCCTGCATTTTCTCCAGCACGTAGCGGTCGCCGACTTTAGCGCGGGTGAAAGGAATGCCCAGCTGTTTGAGCGCCAGTTCCAGCCCCATATTGCTCATCAGCGTGCCCACGGCGCCGCCTTTCAGCTGCCCCTGGCGCAAACCTTCGCGCGCAATGATATAAAGGATCTGGTCGCCATCGACCTTGTTGCCTTCGTGGTCAACCATGATCAAACGGTCACCGTCGCCATCAAAGGCCAGACCGAGGTCAGCTTTTTCTGCCAGAACGCGTTTTTGCAACTGACGTACATCTGTCGCACCGCATTCTTCATTGATGTTCATGCCGTCAGGCTCGCAGCCGATCGCAATCACTTTAGCACCCAGTTCGCGCAGCACGCTTGGGGCAATGTGATAGGTTGCGCCATTGGCACAGTCGACCACAATTTTGAGGCTATTCAGGCTCAGTTCGCTCGGGAATGTACCTTTGCAAAATTCGATATAACGGCCTGCTGCGTCAACGATCCGGCTGGCTTTGCCCAGTTCGGCAGACTCTACGCAGGTCAGCGGTTTTTCCAGCTCAGCTTCAATAGCCTCTTCAACTTCATCAGGCAGTTTCGTCCCGTCGATGGTGAAAAACTTGATGCCGTTGTCGTAGTAAGGGTTATGCGATGCAGAGATAACAATCCCCGCTTCTGCCCGGAATGTTCTTGTAAGGTAAGCAACCGCTGGCGTTGGCATAGGCCCGGTGAAAGAAGCCGACAGACCGGCCGCAGCCAGCCCGGCTTCCAGTGCAGATTCCAGCATATAACCGGAAATGCGGGTGTCTTTGCCGATAATAACTTTGCGCGAACCGTGTCGTGCCAGCACTTTGCCGGCAGCCCAGCCGAGTTTCAGAACAAAATCAGGTGTAATGGGGCTATCGCCTACTTTTCCGCGGATGCCATCTGTCCCAAAGTATTTACGGTTGCTCATAGTTATTTTTTATTCCTTGCAGAAAGTGTGGCTTCGACGATACGCATCGCTTCAACGGTTTCTTTGACATCATGTACCCGGATTATCTGAGCGCCTTGCATAGCCGCGATGACTGCACAGGCGACACTCCCGGTAACCCGCTTTTCAGGTGACACATGCAGCAGTTGCCCCACCATAGATTTTCGCGACATACCCACCAGAAGCGGCAATCCCAGATGATGGAATTCTGCCAGTCGGGCGAGCATCTGGTAATTGTGTTCCAGATTTTTACCGAAACCGAAGCCGGGGTCGAGTAACAATTTATTTTTAGGAATACCGGCGTTCACACAACGCGAAATTTGCCCGGCAAGATACTGCTCAACTTCGGCAACTACATCTCCGTAATGCGGAGAATGCTGCATTGTTTTCGGGTCTCCTTGCATGTGCATCAGACAAACGGGTAACCCGGTTTCTGCCGCAGCCTGCAATGCTCCCGGCTCCTGAAGCGAACGAATGTCGTTAATCAAATGCATGCCCGCATTCGCGGATTCGCGGATCACTGAAGCCTTCGAGGTATCGACAGAAATCCAGACATCAAAACGCCGGGCTATCGCCTCAACGATCGGTACCACGCGGGCCAGTTCTTCATCTTCGCTCACTTCAGCTGCGCCCGGACGCGTTGATTCGCCCCCGATATCAAGGATTGTCGCGCCAGCATCAACCATCGCCTGAGCGTGTCGAAGCGCAAGATCCAGCGTGTTGTGTCGCCCGCCATCGGAAAAAGAATCCGGGGTAACATTCAGGATCCCCATCACCTGGGGATAAGTGAGATCCAGTATCGACTCTCTGGCTGTGAGGTGCATAAATCATGTCCCTTCTGGTCTTTCGTGAGGCAGTTTCAAATTCCGAGACAAAGAATGCACGCATAAAAAACCCCGGGCAAGCCCGGGGTTGAGTGTTATCTGCGTTATTTTCCAACCAGCTGCTTATTTGCCGCTGAATTGCTCAAACATCGTGTTGCCAGGATTTGGTGTACGAGGTTCGTCAACTGGCGTTGGGGCTTTAGGCGCGCCACCGTCGTTAGAATTGCCGTTACCGTTTTTACCGTTTGCATCGTCCCAGCCTGCTGGCGGGCGAACTTCTGTACGGTTCATCAGGTCGTCAATTTGTGGTGCATCGATGGTTTCATATTTCATCAGGGCATCTTTCATTGAATGAAGGATATCCATGTTTTCCATCAGCAAAGTGCGTGCACGCACATAGTTACGCTCAACCAGTGATTTTACTTCCTGGTCGATGATGCGGGCTGTTTCATCAGACATATGCTTAGCTTTCGCCACTGAACGACCGAGGAAGACTTCGCCTTCTTCTTCTGCATACAGCAACGGACCTAATTTCTCTGAGAAGCCCCATTGCGTCACCATGTTACGGGCAATCGACGTTGCAACTTTAATGTCGTTAGACGCGCCGGTAGACACTTTTTCCACGCCGTAGATGATTTCTTCAGCAAGACGGCCACCGTACAAGGTAGAAATCTGGCTTTCGAGTTTCTGACGGCTGGCGCTGATGGCATCGCCTTCAGGCAGGAAGAAGGTCACACCTAATGCACGTCCGCGAGGAATAATCGTCACTTTATGCACCGGGTCGTGTTCAGGAACCAGACGGCCAATAATGGCGTGGCCTGCTTCATGATACGCGGTCGATTCTTTCTGCGATTCTGTCATCACCATGGAACGGCGTTCTGCACCCATCATGATTTTGTCTTTGGCTTTTTCGAACTCAACCATAGACACCACGCGTTTGTTACCACGTGCGGAAAATAGCGCAGCTTCGTTGACAAGGTTTGCCAGGTCAGCACCGGAGAAACCAGGTGTACCACGGGCAATCACAGAAGCATCAACGTCAGTGGCCAAAGGAACACGACGCATGTGAACTTTCAGAATCTGTTCACGGCCACGAACGTCCGGCAAGCCAACCACAACCTGACGGTCGAAACGGCCTGGACGCAGCAATGCCGGGTCAAGAACGTCCGGACGGTTAGTCGCGGCAATAACGATGATTCCTTCGTTACCTTCGAAGCCATCCATCTCAACCAACATCTGGTTCAGCGTTTGTTCACGTTCATCATGACCACCGCCTAAACCTGCGCCACGCTGACGGCCAACGGCGTCAATTTCATCGATGAAAATGATACATGGAGCGGCTTTCTTCGCCTGTTCGAACATGTCACGCACACGAGATGCACCCACACCCACGAACATTTCAACGAAGTCAGAACCGGAAATAGTAAAGAATGGAACTTTAGCTTCACCTGCAATGGCTTTAGCCAGCAAGGTTTTACCGGTACCCGGAGGACCGACCATCAGAACGCCTTTAGGAATTTTACCGCCCAATTTCTGGAAACGGCTCGGCTCGCGCAGGTAATCTACCAGTTCGCTCACTTCTTCCTTCGCTTCGTCGCAACCTGCAACATCAGCGAATGTGGTTTTGATTTGGTCTTCCGTCAGCATGCGGGCTTTGCTTTTGCCAAAGGACATTGCACCTTTGCCACCGCCACCCTGCATTTGTCGCATAAAGAATATCCAGACGCCAATCAGGAGCAGCATCGGGAACCATGAAATAAAGATAGTTGCGAGGAAGCTCTGCTGTTCAGGCGGTTCGCCAACAACTTTCACGTTTTTGCTCAGCAGCGTATCCAGTAATTTAGGGTCATTTACCGGGATATAGGTTGTGTATTTGCTGCTGTCTTTTTTGGTTACGTCAATCGCACGTCCATTGATACGTACTTCACGAACCTGGTCTTGGGCCACTTCGGTAGTAAAGGTAGTGTAATCCACCTTACTGCCATTCGACTCGCTGGGCCCAAAACTCTGAAATACAGACATCAATACAACCGCGATGACTAACCAGAGGATCAGGTTCTTCGCCATGTCACTCAAGGGATTAACCTCATATTACAACTGTGTTAACAAACAGCGTTAGGGTACTACTCTTTCCGCCCTGTCGCTACGATGTACACTTCTCGCGAACGTGCTCGGGAAGCGTCTGGCTTACGAATCTTCACCTTCGTAAACAGGGAGCGAATTTCCCGCAGGTATTTATCAAAGCCATCTCCCTGAAACACCTTCACCAGGAAACTTCCGCCTGGTGCTAATACATCCCGACACATATCCAGCGCTAACTCAACCAGATACATCGATTTTGGAATATCGACTGCCGGAGTACCGCTCATATTCGGGGCCATATCGGACATGACCACCTGAACTTTGTTTTCTCCCACGCGTTCGAGCAGCGCTTTGAGAACTAATTCATCACGAAAATCCCCCTGAAGGAAATCGACTCCTACAATAGGATCCATAGGTAAAAGGTCCAGAGCAATAATTCGCCCTTTGTTGCCGATTTGGGTCGCCGCAAACTGCGACCAACCGCCCGGTGCGGCACCTAAATCGACGACTGTCATACCCGGTTTAAACAGCTTATCGCCTTGCTGGATTTCATCAAGTTTAAACCAGGCACGGGAACGTAGGCCTTTTTTCTGTGCTTGTAGCACATATTTATCGCTAAAGTGTTCCTGCAACCAGCGACTGGAACTTGCAGAACGCTTCTTATTAGACATTATTTAATAACCATATAGTTTTCCAACCACCCTGAGTTAGAGCTTTTGGAACAAGCTGTTAGCATCATGACGTCTATGGCTAAGTCAGTATAATTCCCTTCCCGGAGCAGTCCGGGTTGGTGATATACATGAGATGGCGGTAGAATGACCCGTTTTCAATCCCAACTTAAGCAAAAAAGACGATGAATCTTAACAATAAACAAAAACAGTACCTGAAAGGTCTGGCACATCCACTAAAACCGGTTGTCATGCTGGGTAACAACGGCCTGACTGAAGGCGTGCTGGCCGAAATTGAACAGGCCCTGCAGCATCACGAGCTGATCAAGGTAAAAGTCGCGGCAGAAGAACGCGAAACGAAGACCTTGATCGTAGACGCAATCGTGCGTGAAACCAAGGCGTGTAATGTGCAAGTCATCGGCAATATGCTGGTACTTTATCGCCCTTCTACCGAAGACCGCAAAATTATCTTACCGCGTTAATCTGTTAAGGTTTAACGAAAAGCGCTTTAGATTTTCGGAAAGGTGCCACGAAATCACGTTCAGGGAAAGGCCTCAGGTGGCCTTTTTACTTTAGTTTTCAATTTACTGTGAAGCAATTCACTGCATGAATGTGAGAATTACAGGGCGAAACAACGTGTTTCGCCCTTTTTAATGCAGATTTTTAGAGATATTCGACCTTCAGTACTTCGAACTCAACATCACCGCCAGGCGTTTTGATAACGACCACATCATCCTGTTCTTTACCGATTAAACCCCGTGCAATCGGTGAGTTCACAGAAATCAGATTCTGCTTAAAATCAGCTTCGTCATCACCCACAATGCGGTAAGACTGTTCTTCTTCTGTGTCCAGATTCAGCACTTTCACTGTTGCACCAAAAATGACACGACCAGTTGCCGGCATTTTAGTGACATCAATAACCTGAGCATTTGAAAGCTTGGCTTCAATTTCCTGGATGCGACCTTCACAAAAACCCTGCTGCTCGCGGGCGGCGTGGTATTCAGCATTTTCTTTCAGGTCGCCATGCTCACGTGCAGTGGCAATATCTGCGATGATTTTCGGACGACGGACACCTTTCAGATGGTCCAGTTCTTCACGTAATCTTTCTGCGCCACGCAACGTCATCGGAATCGGTTTCATATATTATTACCTCTAACTTTGTCCTTTCGGTAAACACCGTCCTGATTGAATCAGGTAAGAAATTAAGCCAGCTCTTCTGACCGACTCTCTCTGGCGAAAAACAAAAAAAACCTCACCCGGGGTTGCCACCAGGCCAGGATTCATTTTGCATTATGATTCGTATTTTAACGTAGAGTTCCTTGAGGATCATTGTTTACTTTCAGCCACGTTGCGCCTTGGTTCGTAGCATCGTAGTATGGCACCACTTTATCCTGCCGTTACCCAGAGCCTTTACTTAAAATAATGCGTTTTTTACGAATTGTCAGTGGATTAGCATGCGCGTTTGTACTGAATACAAATGCGGCCCAGATCGAGAATTACACAGAATATCTGCCGGACGGCACGAATCTGGCTGTGCTGGTACAGAAAATCGGTGCCCCTGCCCCCGTGCTTGATTATCACGGTTCGCAGATGGCTCTGCCTGCCAGTACAATGAAAATTCTCACCGCGTTGGCGGCTCTTTTGCAGCTCGGCCCCGATTTCCGCTTCACTACCACACTCGAAACTCCGGGTTCCGTTTCTGATGGCGTGCTGAAAGGTGATTTGGTTGCTCGTTTTTCCGGCGATCCGACACTGAAACGTCAGAATATTCGGAATATGGTCGCGGTGCTAAAAAAACAGGGCATCAAAGAGATCAGTGGCGATGTGGTTATTAACACATCTGTGTTTGCCAGCCACGATAAAGCGCCCGGCTGGCCCTGGAACGACATCACCCAGTGCTTCAGCGCACCACCCGCGGCGGCAATAGTCGACAGAAACTGTTTCTCCGTGTCCCTCTACAGCGCCCCGAAACCGGACGAAAATGCCTTTATCCGCGTGGCATCTTATTACCCTGTTCATATGTTTAGCGAAGTACGCACTCTGGCAAAAGGCTCGCCAGATGCCCAGTACTGTGAGCTGGACGTAGTGCCGGGTGAGTTTAACCGTTATACCCTGACAGGTTGTCTGACCCAGCGCAGCGAGCCTTTGCCTTTGGCATTCGCCATTCAGGATGGGGCCAGTTATGCGGGCGCAATTCTGAAAGACGAATTGCTGCAAGCGGATATCCAGATTGATGGCACGTTAAAACGCCAGACTCAGCAAACGCCTGCCGGAACTGTGCTCGCTCAAACGCAGTCCGTTCCGTTGCATGATTTACTGCATCAGATGTTGAAAAAATCTGACAACATGATCGCCGATACTGTTTTCCGTACAATCGGTCATCAGCGTTTTGGCGTTCCGGGAACCTGGCGTGCGGGTTCGGATGCAGTTCGTCAGATTCTGCGTCAGAAAGCAGGCGTGGATTTGGGCAACTCAATTCAGGTTGATGGCTCCGGTCTCTCCCGTCATGACTTATTGTCTCCGGCTACCATGATGCAGGTGCTGCAATACATCGCGCAGCACGATAAAGAGTTAGACTTTATTTCTATGCTGCCTTTAGCGGGCCATGACGGAACCTTGCAATATCGCGGCGGTCTTCATGAAGCGGGCGTAGATGGCAAAGTGTCAGCGAAAACCGGTTCACTTGCTGGCGTTTATAATCTGGCGGGCTTTATCACCACGGCCAGCGGACAACGCATGGCATTTGTCCAGTTCCTCTCCGGTTACGCGGTTCCGCCTGAAGACCAGCGCACACGGCGTGCTCCGCTGGTGCGCTTTGAGAGCCGTCTCTACAGGGACATCTACCAAAATAATTAACCACGGAGCCGTGCCAGACGATGAAACTGCTGATAGTTGAAGATGATGAACTTTTACGGCAGGGATTATCTCTGGCACTTACCAGTGATAATTATGTTTGCGACTGCGCTTCTACAGCCGCTGAAGCGCAAAGTCTGATTCAAACCAGCCAGTACAGCCTGGTGATCCTGGATTTAGGATTGCCGGATAAAGATGGCGCAACGCTGTTGCGTCAGTGGCGACGTCAAAATATTTCCCTCCCCGTGCTCATTCTCACTGCCCGCGATGCGCTGGAAGACCGCGTTGATGGCCTCGATGCCGGTGCGGATGATTATCTGATCAAACCTTTTGCTCTGGTGGAATTGCAGGCCCGCGTCCGGGCACTCATTCGTCGTTATCAGGGGCAAAGCGACAATCAGATATCTGTCGGAAACCTGACCATTAACCTTTCGTCTCAGCAGGCCTATCTGGGCGATTCTCCGGTAGAAGTCACACCTAAAGAATTCGCCATTTTATCCCGTCTGATGATGCGAGCCGGGCAGACCGTCAATCGCGAATTGCTTCAGCAAGATCTCTACACCTGGCAGGACGATTTGGGATCCAATACGCTGGAAGTTCATGTGCATAATCTGCGGCGGAAGTTGGGTAAAGAGCTGATTCGCACAGTTCGCGGTATTGGCTATCGGTTGGAAGTTTTACCATGACCAGTATGCGCCGCCGCCTGCTTGTTATGCTGGCCCTGATCCTCTTCGTCACCCAGCTCACCAGCGTTTTCTGGCTCTGGCATGAAAGCCAGGAGCAGATAAACCTGCTGGTGAATGACACGCTTTCCGCAAAAGTCCGCAATGCTCACGTTGAGAAAGAGATTGCGGAAGCTATCGCGTCCCTCATTGCGCCCTCTTTGCTGATGATGACGATTACCCTGGTTTTATCTTTCTGGGCCATCAGTTGGATCATCCGGCCACTTAATCAGTTGCAAAAGCGCCTGGAAATCCGTTCTGCGGATAACCTGACGCCCCTGCCACTCAATACAGAAATCCGTGAAGTGGTGGCGGTGACCAACACACTCAACCAACTATTTTCCCGTCTTTCCAATACCATCCAGCAGGAAAGGCTGTTCACCGCCGATGCTGCACATGAGCTGAGAACTCCGCTGGCCGGCGTCCGACTGCACCTTGAAATCATGCAAAAAAATGGTGTGGATGGCAGCGATACGCTTATAAACCGCATCGATCTGTTAATGCACACCATCGAACAATTGCTGATGCTTTCGCGCGCTGGGCAAAATTTTGCAAAAGGTGAATACCAGCAGGTTGATCTGGTGAGTAACGTCGTCGAACCTCTCCGGGAAGAGCTGAGTGAGATGCTTGCCGATCGTCAGCAGCACCTGATCATACAGATGCCTGCCCGTGCTGAGATTCAGGGTGACGCGGTACTGCTCCGGCTTATGGTGCGAAATCTGGTGGAAAATGCTTACCGGTACGGGCCGGAGAACAGCGAAATTGCCATCGTGATTGAGCCTCAGAACAACGGCTTTCTGGTACAGATTAATGATGAAGGTCCGGGGATCGATGAAGCCAAAGCCAGTGAACTGACGCAAGCCTTCAAACGAGGCGATCAGCGGTATGGCGGCAGTGGATTAGGACTAAATATCGTTATACGCATTGCGAATTTACATGGCGGAACCCTGGCGCTCCGCAATCGCTTGGGGGCAAAAGGGCTCAGCGCCCAATGCTGGTTGCCACATGTGGCAATACAGAATTCGCTTACTCTCCCTTCTCTTTGAAAAAAAATCATTAAAAAAGCTGCCATAACAGGCAGCCTTTTCGCTATACGCACAACGCCAATGCAGGGGATTAACGTTCGTAAATGATTTCGACGCCTTCGTCGTCATCTTCATCCCAGTCATCATCCCAGTCGTCGTCGGCTTCAGATTCCACTTCAGCCAGCTGTTCACGATGATAATCATCCCACATGAACTCAACTTTCTCTGGCACAGCAGCTTCAACGGCCATGTGCTTAGGATTTTCATTGATGAATTTCATCACATCCCAGCACAGTGCGTTAACGCCTTCGCGGTTCGCGGCGGAAATCAGGTAGTAATTACCTTCCCAGCCTAAAGCCTCAGCGATAGTTTTAGCACGTGCTTCTGCTTCCTCTTTTTCGATCAGATCAACTTTGTTGAATACTAACCAACGCGGCTTTTCAGCCAGTTTAGCGTTGTATTGCTTCAGTTCGTTGATAATAACTTTAGCATTTTCGATCGGATCAGATTCGTCGATTGGCGCAATGTCAATCAGGTGCAACAAAACGCGGCAACGCTCAAGGTGCTTCAGGAAGCGGATACCGAGGCCGGCACCTTCTGAAGCGCCTTCGATCAAACCCGGAATGTCGGCAACCACGAAGCTTTGTTCGTGATCCATACGCACAACGCCCAGGCTTGGAACCAAAGTCGTAAACGGATAGTCAGCAACTTTCGGTTTTGCAGCAGACACTGAACGGATAAATGTAGATTTACCCGCGTTCGGAAGACCCAGCATCCCCACGTCGGCTAACAACATCAGCTCGAGCGCGATATCACGCTCCTCACCTTTGGTGCCCATTGTTTTCTGGCGCGGAGAACGGTTCACGGAAGATTTGAAACGGGTATTACCCAAACCGTGGAAACCGCCTTTGGCGACCATGTTGATCTGACCATTCTGAGTCATATCGGCCAGCACTTCACCGGTGCTCTGGTCCAGAACGCGTGTTCCGACAGGCACTTTAATGGTGATATCTTTACCGCGTTTCCCCGTACAGTCGCTGCTTTGACCGTTGGTGCCGCGCTCAGCACGATAAGATTTCACAAAGCGGAAATCGATCAGCGTATTAAGGTTTTCATCAGCAAGCAGGTAAACGTCACCGCCGTCGCCGCCGTCGCCTCCATCAGGGCCGCCACGAGGGATATATTTTTCGCGGCGGAAGCTGACGCATCCGTTACCGCCATCACCGGCCACAACCAGAATCGTGGCTTCATCAACAAACTTCATTTGTACCGTCTCCGTAAATCATTCACCGGGCAGCTAGTGTTTAGCTACCAGGTTTTGCCCTGTCCGACGCGGCCACCAGCGATGGCCAACTGCGGAAAACATTGCCCCCGCCACCACCACAATTGCCCCGATATAACCAACAAAATTGAGCACGGGTGCAGCAAAAAAATCGGGCCAGGCAAGTGCCAGTAAATCTGAAAATAGCAGGGTAAACAGCGGAGTCAGCGTCACAATTGCACTGACCTGGGCCGCCTGCCATCTCGCCATCGCTTCCGCTAAGGCGCCATATCCTACTAAGGTATTCGCGCCGCAAAACAACAGACAGGCAAACTGCCAGCCGCTGAGCTGTGAAAGCACCGCCGGGCTGGCCAGCGGGAGCAATGCGATAGAACATAAAGTGTACAGCAAAAACAGGATCTGCGGTGAGGCGAGTTGACGCAGCAATACTTTCTGTGCCACACCATAAATCACCCAAACCGAGGCTGCCCCGACACCAAAAATCACACCCAAAGTGTAATCTGTCAGCCGGGTAAAAATCTCAATCAGGCTGGTATTAAAGAATAATACCAGCCCGAAAATCAGCATAATGGCGCCAATAACCTGCGTGATCCGCATCTTTTCTTTCAGGATAATCACACTCGCAAACATCATACCGACCGGCGAAAGCTGGCCGATAACCTGCGAGGCTGTCGGGCTTAGGAATTGCAAGGAGGAACTAAAAAGTACGAAGTTCCCCAGCAACCCGCACGTTGCGATCAACACTAAAATCAGCCAGCGTGGGCGGCTAAAAATCGCTCTGGGCGGCAATCTGCGTTTAACTGCCAGAATGCACCCCAGCACAATTGCAGCCAGAAAAAACCGATACCAAACCACAGTAAAAGGATCCATTACCACCAGGACCTGCTTCATGGCGATGGGTAAAGAACCCCAGCTCATAGCAGTAATTAGTGCTAACAGAATACCAACAGATGCCTGTGATTTTATGTCCATATCCCGCCAGAATGGGCTAACCAGAATGTAAAAAGCCCCGCAACGAATTGCGGGGCTTACATCTATTTACTAAGACGCGAAAAACTTATTCAGCTTCGATGCTGATGTACTTACGGTTTTTCGGGCCTTTAACTTCGAACTTGACTTTACCGTCAGCCAAAGCAAACAGAGTGTGGTCCTTGCCGCAACCCACGTTGATACCAGCGTGGAATTTGGTGCCGCGCTGACGAACGATGATGCTGCCTGCCAGTACTGCTTCGCCGCCAAAGCGTTTTACGCCCAGACGTTTAGCTTCTGAATCGCGACCGTTACGTGTGGAGCCGCCAGCCTTTTTGTGTGCCATTGTTCCGCTCTCCTAATCTTAAGCGCTGATGCCGGTGATTTTAACGTCAGTGAACCACTGACGGTGGCCCTGCTGCTTACGATAGTGTTTACGACGACGAAACTTAACGATTTTGACCTTTTCGCCACGACCGTGAGCAACGACTTCAGCTTTGATTACACCGCCAGCAACTAATGGCAGGCCGATGTTAATTTCTTCACCGTTTGCAATCATCAGAACCTGATCGAATTCGATAGCTTCGCCAGTTGCAACGTCCAGCTTCTCGAGACGAATAGTCTGCCCTTCGCTGACACGGTGTTGTTTACCACCACTTTGGAAAACCGCGTACATATAAAACTCCGCTTTCCGCGCACTCAACTTTGTATAGTCCAGAGGGCGCTATAAATATTCACAATAGGGCGCGAATTCTACGCAAAAAATCAGCATAAGACAAGAGCACAATGACGACAAAAGAAGAAAAAAAGCGCAGTTCTTTCGATATCATTTATCTACACTGTTTTTCAAGTACAATCCCCATTACAGTTAGCGCCATGTGCCAATGTGAGCCAGACCTCATTGCGGCGAAGAGAAAAACAGCCGAAAAAACACAATGAACCTAGAACAGATTATCGATCTTACCCAGGATGACATGGCTGCGGTCAACGCATCCATCCTTGAGCAGTTGAATTCAGAGGTTTCTCTCATCAATCAGCTGGGATACTACATCATCAGTGGCGGCGGCAAACGTATCCGTCCGATGATAGCAGTACTGGCAGCCAAAGCACTATCCTACGACGGTGATAAACACATTAAAGTCGCCGCTCTGATTGAGTTCATTCACACCGCGACATTACTGCACGATGACGTAGTTGATGAGTCCGATATGCGCCGTGGAAAAGCCACGGCCAACGCCGCTTTCGGAAACGCCGCCAGCGTGCTGGTCGGTGATTTTATCTACACCCGCGCTTTCCAGATGATGACAGATTTGGAATCACTGCCGGTTCTGGCTCTGATGGCCAAAGCGGTGAATGTGATTGCAGAAGGTGAAGTGCAGCAGCTCATTAACTGCAATGACCCCGACATCACCGAAGAAAGCTACATGCAGGTCATTTATAGCAAAACCGCCCGCCTGTTCGAAGCGGCATCACAATCTTCTGCCATGCTGGCTGGCGGGAACACCGAACAAATCACGGCGTTGCAGGATTATGGTCGCTATTTGGGCACGGCATTCCAGCTGATTGATGATCTGCTCGATTATGACGCCGATGGCGAAACGCTGGGCAAAAATACCGGTGACGACCTCGATGAAGGCAAACCGACTCTGCCTCTGCTGCATGCAATGCAATACGGCGACGCTGAGCAGTCAGCAATGATCCGCAAAGCTATCGAAGAAGGCAACGGACGCCATTTGCTGGAGCCCGTTTTGGCCGCCATGCATCAGTGGGGTTCTCTGGCTTATACTCGTCAGCGTGCTGAAGAAGAAGCTGACAAAGCGATTCAGTCTCTTCAAGTACTGCCTGAATCTGAATATCGCTCCGCGCTTGAAGGTTTGGCGCATCTGGCCGTTAAACGCGATTTCTGATGTTTCATGTTTCCTGACGTGCCTGTCTGCACAGGCGCGTCAGTTCTGGCAAATCTATGAATCGTCAGACTTACGCAGCCTGTTTAGTATTTCCGATACCCCTTCCCTCACGATAAAAGAGATCATCGTTTCGCGCTCAGGCTCCTTGAGTTGCTTATAACTTTCGATCCAGATCGCCAGCGGATCCTGATGTGACGTGTAAACATATTCAGCAGAATGTTCATTCATCGCGAGACTGGCGACGGTATTACCCGGCAGGCTGTCAATGTGATATTCCACTGCACGTCCCTGGACACCACGTCTGCGCCGTTTGATCCAACATAATCTGCGCGCCATGCCGTGCACGCCCTGTGTTGAGGTAGGAAGGCCATCTTTTCCGGTCAGTTCCTTTGCTGCAAACCACTCTTTTTTCATAACGATCCTTGTCTTTCTCATATAATCCAATAAGAAAGGTTGCTGTTATAAATCCATGAGAATTCTGCGGATGCTTTCCCTTTTCGCTGCAAGCCCATTTTAGAGAAGATATTAAAACAGACTATTTAGGAAAACGCCTATTTAACGGAAAGAAGATATTCAATTTTTCGGAATGAGTCTACTGTTGCCGCACAATGTTTCCATGAAATATGTTTATCAACAACAGAATATCTCCCTTGAAAGTCTTTTTTAGAAAGTTATGTAATCAAATTGACAGGCCGCATGCGCAATAAAATAAAAACCCTATAATAAACAAGCAATAATGTCACTTTAACCTTATGTGAAGTGCATATCCTCTTCATCATTCATTAACCCAAATCGTTATTTTCTTCTCTTAAATCATTCAGATCTATAATTGCGTTCAAATTATCAACACTTCAATAACGCGTTCGTATTAAATGAACTCGAAAAATAGGATAAAAAAAGAGTATCAGGCAAAAAAGCAAACTGAATTTACTTGTTTGTTTTAATTCTAATAAGAATGTATTTTCTTAATCCGAGCAGAAAATATTTTTTAGGAAACATTGATAGGATTGAACTGGACGCGACTAAGAGCCTATCCCAATAGGATTTTATTCCAGATAATGATGCCGCAGGTAAAATGCAGCATCGCCTCAT